>JANNBI010000409.1:0-3301 GCA_031385345.1 Paracoccaceae bacterium
AATTTTCGTCGAAAATTCTTAGGGCGTCAGATCCTGGCGCGACATATCCCCCTGCAACACCCGCCGCAGCACCGCCGGGTACAACAGATGTTCTTGCACCAGCACACGCGCGGCAAGGGTCTGCTCGGTATCGTCAGCCAGCACCGGAACCCGCGCTTGCCCCAAAACTGGCCCGCCGTCCAGATCCTCGGTCACCAGATGGACCGAACATCCTGCTTCGACATCGCCCGCAGCCAGCGCCCGCGAATGAGTATGTAGGCCCGGGTATTTCGGCAAAAGCGAAGGGTGAATGTTCAGCATCCGCCCGGCATAGGCGCGCGCAAACTGGGGGGTCACGATGCGCATAAAGCCCGCCAGACAGATCACATCGGGGTACACGCGGTCGATTTCGGCCCGCAACAGCGCCTCAAACGCCGCGCGGTTGCGGCCAAAGGGGCGGTGGTCCACCGTTGTCGTGGCGATTCCCAAAGCTGCCGCCTTGTCCAGACCGCCCGCCCCCGGCAGGTTGGACGCGACCAGCACCACCTGCCCCAGATCATCGCGCGCCAGATCCCGCACCAGCGCCAGCATGTTCGATCCGCCCCCAGAAATCAGGACGGCGACGCGTTTCACAGCAGGCGGCCTTGGTAGAGCACACCCTGCCCTTCAATTATGCGGCCCATCTCGACCACCATTTCGCCCTCCTCGGCCAACAGATCCGCCACCGCCTGCGCCTGATCGGGGTCCACCGCCAGCATCATGCCAATGCCGCAATTGAAGGTTTTCAGCAGTTCCGGCTCTGACATGCTGGCAGTTTCGGCCAGCCAGCGGAACACCAGCGGCAGTTCCCAGGCCCCCAGATCAATTTCGCAGGCCAGCCCTTCGGGCAGGATGCGCGGCGGATTTTCGGTGATGCCGCCACCGGTGATATGGGCCAGTCCATGCACACCGCCCAGACGGATCGCCGCCAGTGCCGGTTTGACGTACAGCCGCGTCGGGGCAAGCAAAGCCTCACCCAATGTGCCCTCGGCAAAGGGGCAGGCATCGCCCCAACCCAGGCCCGAAAGCTCCACCACTTTGCGCACAAAGGAATAGCCGTTGGAATGCACGCCGTTGGACGCCAGACCCAACAAGATATCGCCCGCCGCAACCCCGCGCGGCAGATCCATCCCACGCTCCATCGCGCCGACGGCAAAGCCTGCCAGATCAAAATCGCCCTTGTGATACATCCCCGGCATTTCCGCCGTTTCGCCGCCGATCAACGCGCAGCCCGATGCCGCACAGCCCGCCGCGATGCCGTTGATGATGCGGGTGGCCTGTTCGACCTCCAACTTCCCGGTAGCAAAGTAGTCCAGAAAAAACAGCGGCTCAGCCCCTTGGCAGACCAGATCGTTGACGCACATCGCGACCAGATCAATGCCGATTGTATCGACCAGCCCGGTGTCGATGGCGATGCGCAGTTTGGTGCCCACGCCGTCGGTGGCGGCCACCAGCACCGGATCGTCATAGCCGGCTGCCTTCAGGTCAAACAAGGCGCCAAAACCTCCCAAGCCGCCCATCACGCCCGGACGGCTGGTGGCGCGCGCCGCGGGCTTGATCTGCTCGACCAGGGCATTGCCCGCGTCAATATCGACACCCGCCTCGGCATAGGTCAAACCGTTGTGCCCCTTGGTCATGGAAGCCCTCATCTTGTGTTGAAATCCCGCCCCGGCCCCTTAGACCATTGGCCCCTTGGGTGCAACGCGGCAAAGATCAGGCTTGGCATGCGGCCCCGCCCCGGCTATCTGATTGCCACGACCTTGGGGGCCCGTAGCTCAATGGTTAGAGCAGGGCGCTCATAACGCCTTGGTTGGGGGTTCGAGTCCCTCCGGGCCTACCATCCGCTGCCAAAAAAACGGGCGCCGCTGTTTCCAGCCGCGCCCGCTTTAATATCTGCCTGCGATCATGCCAGATCGAAACGATCCAGCATCATCACTTTGTCCCAGGCCGCCACGAAGTCGCGCACGAACTTGGCCCCGGCGTCGGCGCTGGCGTAAACCTCGGCCAAGGCGCGCAGCTGCGAGTTAGAGCCGAACGCCAGATCAACCCGAGAGCCGGTCCATTTCACCGCCCCACTGCTGCGGTCGCGCCCTTCATAGCTGCCCGGCTGCGTTGGGGCCCAGACGGTGCCATTGTCCAGAAGATTGACAAAGAAATCCGTCGTCAGCTGTCCGACACGCTGGGTCAGAACGCCCTGCTGCGATCCGGCGTGATTGGCCCCCAGAACCCGCAGACCGCCCAAAAGCACGGTCATTTCCGGCGCGGTCAGGGTCATCAACTGGGCGCGGTGGATCAGCAATTCCTCGGCCGGGATGGTATAGGCCTTGGATTGATAATTGCGGAAGCCATCGGCAATCGGTTCCAGCACCGCAAAGCTGTCGATATCGGTCTGCGCCTGCGTCGCGTCGGTGCGGCCGGGGGTAAAGGGCAACTCAACCGCATGGCCAGCCGCGCGTGCCGCCGCTTCGACTGCGGCACAACCGCCCAGCACGATCAGATCGGCCATCGACACCGGCTTGGCAAATCCGGCCTGCACCACCTCCAGCGCCGACAGAACCCGGGCCAGCTGCTCTGGCTGGTTGGACACCCAATCCTTCTGCGGGGCCAGACGGATGCGGGCGCCATTAGCCCCGCCCCGCTTGTCCGAACCGCGGAATGTCGCAGCCGAGGCCCAGGCCGTGCTGACCAGTTCCGCCACCGTCAACCCGCTGACCATGATCTGCGCCTTCAACTTGGCCACGTCGGCCGCGTCGATCAGGTCATGCGTGACGGGCGGCACCGGATCTTGCCAGATCAGATCCTCGGACGGCACTTCCGGCCCCAAATACAGCACCTTCGGCCCCATATCGCGGTGGGTCAGTTTGAACCATGCGCGGGCAAAGGCATCAGCGAACTTTTCCGGGTTGGCGTGGAAATCGCGCGAAATGGGGCCATAGATGGGGTCCAGTTTCATCGCCATATCTGCCGTGGTCATCATCGGGCGATGTTTGACCAAGGGGTCATGCGCATCCGGGATCATGTCCTTTTCGGCCACGTTCACTGCTGCCCATTGCTGCGCTCCGGCGGGGGAGCGGACAAGTTCATAATCATAGCCCAGGAGGACGTTGAAATAGCCCATGTCCCAGGTGGTCGGGTTGGGCTTCCAGGCCCCCTCGATCCCCGAGGTTATGGTGTGCAGACCCTTGCCGCTGCCAAAGGCGTTCTTCCAGCCCAGACCCATTTCTTCCAAGGCAGCCCCTTCGGGTTCAACCCCGACCAGGGCGGCATCGCCCGCGCCGTGCGA
>JANNBI010000472.1:0-4482 GCA_031385345.1 Paracoccaceae bacterium
GCGTCAATCTCGGCCTTGGGGCGGTGGGCCATGCGCAGACCAAAGCTCATATTCTGCGCCACGGTCATGTGGGGGTATAGCGCATAGGATTGAAACACCATCGCCAGACCCCGCTGGGCCGGGTCCACGTCGTTCATCCGCTGCCCGGCGATATGCAGATCACCGCTGGTAATCTCTTCCAGCCCCGCGATGCAGCGCAGCAGGGTGGATTTGCCGCAACCCGAAGGGCCGACGAACACGGTGAACTCGCCCTTTTCAATCGACAGCGACACGTCGCGCAACACCTCGACCCCGCCGAAGCGTTTGGAAAGGTTGGACAATTCGATCTGCGGCATGGCTTATCCCTTGACCGCGCCAACGGCGATGCCGTCCACGATCTGACGTTGAAAGAAAATATAGATGGCGATGATCGGGGCGGCGGCCAGCGCGATCCCGGCGCACAGCAGCGGGACATTGGTGGTGTATTCGCCACGCAGCGCCGCGATGCCAACCATCACGGTCCGCTCTTTTTGCAGCACCAGAAGCGAGATCAGCACGTCGTTCCAGCAATAGAGCGTGTTCAAAATCCCCAAGGTCAGCAGCGCGGGCTTGCCCATGGGCAGCATGACATTCCACCAGATCTGCAACAGGGTCGCACCGTCCATCCGTGCCGCCTCCACCAGTTCGCGGGGCAGACGGGCGTAAAAGGCGGTCATCAGATAGACGCAGAACGGCAGGAAAAACGCAGTATAGGCGATGATCAGGCCGATGCGGGTGTTGACCAGATCAAAAGCCAGCATCGTGCGGTAAAACGGCACCAACACCACCTGAACCGGGATCATCAGGCTGGCCAAAATCACGATGAACAGCGCCCGGCGATAGGGAAAGCGCAACATCGCCAGCGCAAACCCGGCAAGCGAGGAAGTCAGCAGCAACAAGACCACCGCCCCCGCCGTCACCGTGACCGAATTCAGCAGGTACTCGCCCAGATGCGCGCGGGTCCAAGCGGCGCTGAAGTTCTCAAAACTCGGGTCGCTGACCAGACCAAAGCGGTCAAGGATATAGCCCTTGTTGGTTTTCAGCGCGTTGTTGACGGTAAAATAGACCGGATAGATGCATGACAGCGCCAGCAGCGCCATCGGCACCGACACCACCCGCAGCAGCCATTTTTCCCGCAAGTTCCGAATGGCCATCGCCGCCCCCTATGCGTTTGCGTTGCGCGACATGATGCGGATCTGCACATAGGCCAGCCCCGCCATCATCACGAACAACACCATCGAAATGGCCGAGGCATAGCCGGGCCGGTTCATTTTGCCCTGCTCCATCCAGATCAAGAATTCGGGCAGGGTGGTGGCGGTGCCGGGACCGCCCGCCGTCAGCACATAGATCAACCCGAACATGGACGTCAGCACGCCAATGGTCGTGACCACCGCCACAAATTCGAGGATCGGGCGCATGGCGGGCAGGATCACATGCCACCAGATCTGGGTCGGCTTGGCCCCGTCCAGACGCGCAGCTTCGACCAGTTCGGATGAGACTGTGGACAGACCCGCCATGAATATCAGCACCGACATGCCGAAGGTCGCCCATAATTGCACCGCGATCAGACAGGCCATCGCGGTCGATCCCGACCCCAGCCAATCCACCGCCTCGATCCCGAAGGATTGCAAGGCCGCGTTCAGGCTGCCGTCATAGCGCAGCACCACGTTGAAGATCGACCCGATGATCACCGCCGACAGCACGGCGGGAAAGAAATAGACCGCGCGGAACATCTTGCCGCCGGGCACGCCCTGATGGATCAGGATCGCCAGCAGCAGGGGCAGCATCACCCAGATCGGCAGCGTCGCCAGCAGGACCAGCGTGTTGATCAGACTGTCGTGAAAGGCGGCATCGGTGGTCAGCGCGCGGTAATTGTCCAGGCCGATGAACCGGCTTCCGCCATCGCCGTCGCCTTCGGTAAAGGACAGCACAAACCCCCAAGCCAAGGGGAACATGCGGAAAATCGCGACCAGAGCCACGGCGGGCAGCACGAAAAGCATCGCGGTGCGTTGCTCGGTCCGGTTGGCCATGGGGCGGCTCCTGTGGGGTGTTTGGGCCGCCCGGATGGTCCGGGCGGCCGCAGTACCTAGCGGCTTATTTGCCGACTTTGTCCATCGCGGCGGCGGCATCAGCCACCGTCGTCTCGCCGTTCAGCAACAACTGGCTTTGACGGTGCAGCTCTTCCAGTTGCGCCGCTGTGGCGTTGGCATGCGCCATCGCCGCCACGTCCGAGGCCAGCCAGCCAAAGATCGTCTTGGCCGAGGTGCTGGTCACGGCAGAGGTGTCCATCTGCGTGTTGGCCGTCACCGCCCCCGCATCGGCAAAGAACACCTGCAACACATCCGGGGCCGCCAGAGTCATCGCAAATTCCGCCGCCAGATCGGCATTGGCCGAGGCTTTGTTGACCGCATAACCGATACCCCCCGCCGCCGGGATCTTTGCCGCGGCACCGCCCGGTGCGGGCAGCATGAAGGCGCCGACAGTGTCGGCCCCCAGCATCTCGTCAAAGGATTTCCAATGTGCCACATCCGAAATCAGGCCGATGGTGTTGGCGCTTTCGCCGCGCATGAAGCCTTCGTATTCATCCATGAACTTCGCGGTGGAATTGGCGCCTTTGGGGAACCATCCGGCCGCATTGGCATCGACCCAGGATTGCAGCACGGCCACGACCTGCGGGCTGGTCCAAGCCAGCGATCCGGCGGCAAAGGCGGCTTGGTCTTCGGCGCTCCACAACGATGCGGCGATAGAAGAGAACCAGAACTCCATTCCGAAGCCCTCTTTGTTGCCAAGCGCGATGCAGGGCACGGTGCCTTGGGCGACAAAGGCCGCGCAGACCTTGGCCAGATCGTCCCAGGTTTTCGGCGCGGCTTCGGGGTCAAGGCCGGCAGCGGTGTACAGCGCTTTGTTGTAGTAGACCACAAAGCCCTGAATGGTCAGCGGCACGGCATAGATGCCGGTGGCGTCGGAAAACTCGGGCAGACCGGCCAGTTGGCCCGCCATATCGCCCAGCTTTTCGTCCAGCTTCAACGCGTTTTCAAACCGCGCCCGCGCCTGCGCGCCGCCGTTCAGCAAGAACAGATCCGGCCCGCCGTTTGATGCCAAAGCCGTGCCCAGCAGGGTGTAATACTGGTCATTCGGCTGCATGACATAGGAAATCGTGTCGCCGGGATGGGCGGCTTCAAACACCTCTTTGGCCTTTTGGTAATAGGCCGCCGCCGCCGGATCGGCCGACTTCCAGTCCCAGACGGTCAGTTCGGTGGCAAAGGCGGGCAAGGCGGTGGCGCAAAGCAGCAGTCCGGCGATGTAGGTTTTCATGAATCATCCTTTGGTGATGTGAGGGTGCAAAGGGGCGTTGCCCCCGGCGTTAATGCGGCAGTCTGGGGTTGACAGGGGCCGCGCCAAGCTCGGCACGGGGCAGCAGATGCGGGCGCGCCCAATCGCGGCGCGCGGTTTCCGACAGGATCAGACCATGGCCCGGACGATCCGGCGCGACGGCAAATCCGTCTGTAATCTCAATCGGTTGATCGACCAGATGGTCAAAATTCTGAAACGAATATTCCAGCCATTCCACTTCGGGCAGGGCCACAGCCATATGAACGCCGACCTCAAGAAAGGTGTTCCCCATCGAAATCGGCACACCCAGATCCGCCGCCAGCCAACCGATCCGCATCACATCGCTGACCTGACCATGCACGTTCAAAATGTCGGTGCCTTCGGCGGCCAGAAGCGCGCGCTTGCCCGACAGATCCAGATATTCACCCGAGTTGATCTGCGTCCAGGGCGTCGCCTGCCGCAGCATCCGCAGACCGGGAAAATCATGGCGCAGGATCGGATCTTCGACCCACAGCAGATTATGGCCCGCGTCGCGGATCGCGGTGATCTTCATCAGCGCCTCTTTGGCACCCCAGGCCTCGTTCGCGTCCACCATGATCTGACTACCCGCCGGGATCACCGCCTTCAGCAGGTCCAGACGGTGCAGGTCGCGGGCGAAATCCGGGTGGCCGACCTTGATCTTGAAGGCGCGGTAGCCCAGTGTCGCGGCATGGGCGAACAGCGCCTGAAACGCCCCGTCCCCCAGATGAAAATCCAGACCTGACGCATAGGCCCGCACCCGATCGCGCGTGCCGCCCAGCATCCGGTGCAGGGGCAGGCCCGCCTCTTTGGCCGCCAGATCCCATAGCGCGACTTGCAGCGCCTCATGGACCGGCAGGCCGGGACTGCGCTGATTGCCGCCGCGCGGGCGGGTGACGCGGTGGATCAGGCCCAGCGCGGATTGGCCTTTCAGTCCCGGCCAGACCTCGGTTGCAAAGATGCGTTCGATCTCGGACAGGTCCGGCAGCGGGGTAAACAGCGTCTGGATAAACCCCAGCCCTACCGCGCCCGAGGCCGAAATCAGCTCTACCGCAGCCAGATTGACATCATCCGCCCGCACCTGACTGTCGCCAATCACCCGGTCGCGTGCGA
>JANNBI010000474.1:0-1629 GCA_031385345.1 Paracoccaceae bacterium
CCTTCAGGCGATACTTCATGTCCCAAATGGCTTCGGCAATGGGGGTCGAAAACGGCGACATCAGCGGTCCTTTCGGCGGGGCGAAACAAGGGCGAATCAACAGGGCAGGGGCGCGACCTGTTGTGGGGCATTTTTGCGAAGTCGCAAGATACGCCCCGTGATGCCATCCGACAAGCCTTGCCCGTCGCTGCCAGTAGACTATCTTGTCGCATAGTCGGAGAGAATCGTGGCCCTGAACATCCTCAAGCTTTGCGTCGGCGCTGAGTCGGTCGAAGACCTGCAAAACTGGCATGACCAGCATCGCGGGATCTGGGCCAAGGGCACCAGCGAACACATCACCCGCATGTGGCCCAAGCGCGAGGCAGAGGTGCTGGATGGCGGGTCGCTGTATTGGGTGATCAAGGGCGTCATTCTGGCCCGCCAGCGCATTCTGGCACTGGAACCCCGGCGCGGGTCCGACGGGGTTGAACGTTGCGCTTTGGTGATGGACATGCAGGTGGTCCGCACAGAACCTGCGCCACGCCGCCCCTTTCAGGGTTGGCGCTATCTGGACCCAGCAGAAGCGCCCCGCGATCTGCCCAAAGTCCGCGCCAAGGATGACAAACTGCCGCCGGATCTTGCCCGCGCCTTGGCCGATATCGGGCTGCGCTAAAAGGCGCCTGCGACGGCGGCGTCAGGCCGAAAAAGGTACCGCGCCGATCCCCAGCTTTTCGGCCAGACCTGCCATCACCGCCCGCACCTCTGACCCCCAATCCGCTGCCCGCGACGCATACAGCGTGGCCTGGCTTTGGTGGATCAACCCATCTGACAGGATCTTCAGGTGGTTTGCGCGCAGCGTCTCACCAGAGGAGGTGATGTCGGCCACGGCCTCGGCTGTGCCACTGCGCACGGTGCCTTCGGTCGCACCCTGACTGTCGATCAATTGGTAATCCGCCACGCCTTGCGCGGTCAAAAACTCACGCACAAGGCGATGATATTTCGTGGCGATCCGCAGGCGGTGGCTGTGGGCGGCGCGAAAGGCGAAGGCGGCTGCATCCAGATCGTCCAAGGTGTGAACGTCAATCCAGACCACTGGCACCGCGACGATCAGATCGGCATGGCCAAAACCCAGCTGCGCCAGAACGCTGACCTGCGCCTGCCAGTCGGCCAGCTTGTCGCAGACCAGATCCGATCCGGTAACCCCCAGATGGATCCGTCCCGCCGCCAGCTCGCGCGGGATTTCCCCAGCCGACAGCATCACCAGTTCTACACCGGCGATCCCGTCCACCGCGCCGGCATATTCTCGGTCCTGCCCGGATTGACGCATCGTCACGCCGCGCGCACCGAACCAGTCAAAGGTCTGCTCCATCAACCGCCCTTTGGATGGCACGCCGATCTTCAACATCACTTGCCCCCCCGAAGTGCGGCCACCAGGTGCGGCCGGATGATCCCGCCCACCGCCGGAATGGACCGCCCCTGCCCCAGCACCGCCGTCAGCGCGTCATAGCGCCCGCCGGTTGCCACAGGCGGCAGATCCACCGGTCCCAGAAAGCTGAACACAAAGCCGTCGTAATATTCCATCAGGGTCCGGCCATGGCTGGCCTCGAACGCCAAGGTTTCGGTGTTCACCCCGCGCGATTTCAGTTCGAC
>JANNBI010000352.1:0-7871 GCA_031385345.1 Paracoccaceae bacterium
CCATTTCAACCCGGTCCGGGGCGGGATAGCGGGTCTGATGCCGCCGCTGGCCCAAAAGCCGGGTGCCACGGTCGGACAGTTCCAAAATCCGGGTCGAGGTCGTGCCTTGATCAATGGCCAGAATGCGCATTCAAGGCTCCAGCGAAAGGGTGACGGGGCCAGTTGCGGACCCCAGTTGCGGCGACAGGGTGACACGCCGTTCGGGTGCGGTGGTTAGCTTTCGAGTGTAAACTACCGATCCCGTGCTGTCGCGCGCCACCAAATGCCCGCGATGGGGGCGGTCTGCATTCAGTTGCAAGGTCAGGGCAGCGCCGGCGTGCCAGGCCTGTGGCATGATCCATCGAAGACCCTGACCAGCAAGCAGTGCGATTTGCGGCGCAACGCTTTGGGCTTTCGAGTGGCCAGGCGCCGCCTGATCCGCCAGCATTGACTGCGCGATTGCCCGGCCCTCGGCCCAGCACCACCCAGCGGTTTCGACACCGCGCAGGATGTTCCCTGCGGCATAAATACCCTCGCGTGAAGTCCGGCCATTGCCATCAACGGACGGACCCATAGTCGCCCGGTCTATCGCCAGACCTGCCATCCGGGCAAGTCCGGCCTCGGGACGGAATGCACCGGTCAGGATCAACCCGTCACAATAAATTTCCTGATCTTTGTCGCCGCTTCGGAACCGAATGGCATCAAGGCGACCGTCTTTGGCAATCAAATCGGTGATTTCCACGCCCCGATGAACGGGCAGGCCCAGCATGTTGGGCAACCAGCGATAGGGCGCGGCTGCGGCCAAAGTGTCATTCTGCTCCAGCAGCGCCAGTGGTGCTGCCCCGGTTTGGCGGCAGGTGAGGATGGCCGACATGGCCACCAACTCGCTGCCCAGGATCACCGGGCGGCGGAACGGCAGGGTGCCATGGCGGAACCACATGTCTTGCAGGCTGCCGGTGGTCATCACGCCCAAGGGCCGCTCTCCGGGCAACAGACGCTCGGCGCGCGTGGCCTCGCGCGCGCCTGTCGCCAAAAGGATTTTCCGGGGTGTCAGGATTTCGGTCCCGTCATTGGATGTCAGGGTGACGCTGCCATCGCCGTGAATGGCCGCAACGGAGGTCGCAAGGCGCAGATCAGCGCCCCGCGCTGCGTCAATCAGACGGGCGGCATAGGCTGGCCCACCCATCACCCGGCGAAATTCGCGCCAGCCATAGGGCGAGTGACCGCAGGTCAGCGGCATGCCCCCGGCTTGTGGCTGACGTTCTGCGACAGTGACGGCCAGACCTGCGGCGACCAGAACCTGCGCTGCCGCCAGACCAGCCGGCCCGGCGCCCACGATCAAGACATCGGTCATCGCGTCAGCCCCAAGGCTGGTGCCAGACGGCCGCGCGTGATCTCTTCCAGCGCGCCAAGGCAATTGAACCCTTGGCAGCGCCCCATCGCGCAGCGTGTCCGCCGTTTCAATCCGCCAAGATCGCCGGGCGGAAAAGGCCCATCCAAAGCAGCGCGGATTTCGCGTGTGGTCACCATCTCGCAGTGGCACAGGATACCGCCATGACCGGGGCTATGCCAATCTCGGGGTCGATGCTCCGACAGATTGGGCATTTGAGGCGCGGTGGCCTCTTGCAGCGCGCCCGCCTGCAAAATTCCCGCCGCATGGCGAGCAAGACCCAAAGATGCGGTCAGCCCGGTTGACCGGATACCGCCCAAGGTCAGCCAATTGCGCGCCGGATCGTGGCGTATGCGGTAGTGTTTTTCGTCGGAGGCCGGGCGCAGGCCGGCATAGGTCGCGGTCACCGGCATCTCTGCCAAGGCTGGCAAGATCTGCCTTGCGCGGTTCAAAAGGGCTTGCAATTCCACCGTGCTGACCGTCGGGCGGTCGCGATCTGGCGTTTCTTCGGCGGTCGGCCCGATCAACAGATTGCCAAAGGCGGTCCGGCACAGGACGACGCCCTTGGTGCGCGCGTCTGGCACGGGCAGGATGATATGGGACAACAACCGGGCGGCGGCCTTGTCAAAAACCACGAATTGGCCCTTGCGCGGCTTGATGGTAAAATGCGTGTTACCCAACAAAAGCGCCTCAACCCGGTCGCCGTACAGCCCGGCTGCGTTGATGACCGTCGTTGCGGTCAAAGGGCCATCCGTGGTCTGCAAGGTCCAGATACCGTCGAAATGGCCACCAGTCACCTCAACCCCCCGCAGGATTGTCGATCCGGCGGCTAGAATTTGCTGGGCATAGGCGTGGAAGGGCGTCCACGGGTCGATGACATGTTCGCCCGGCACAAAGACCGCACCCAGCGATGGCGCAAGACCCGGCTCGCGGCTGGCAACTTCGCCAGGGGTCAGGGCCTGGACGTCGGTGACGCCATTGCGATGCGCGACCGACAGGATCGGGCCCAAGGCCTCGGCCTGATCCGCAGTCCATGCGACAACCATGGCACCGGTCCGCAACAGTGACAGGTTCATCGGACCCATCAGGTCCAGAAAATCCTGATACCCCGCCTGCATGCAGGTCAGTTCAAGGCTGCCTTCGGGGGCATCAAATCCGGTATGCAGGATCGCGCTGTTGGCCTTTGACGCCCCAGACAAAATGTCGGCGCCTTTTTCAATCAACACAACGCGCGCGCCAGTCAGGGCCAGATGTCGCGCGGTCGCAACCCCGACCACCCCCGCGCCAATGACGGCGACGTCAAAATTTTCCATTCTGGCCTTCCGGTTGACCGGGCAAGTGGTCCGTGGTTTCGTGACTTTGGGTAGCAAGCTCTGCCCGTCCAGTCAACAATTTTGCCCGAACGGTCATATGAAACCCGCAGAACGTCACGGCATGATCCTTGCCAGCGCCGCCCAAGGCATCCGTATCGAGGTGGAGGATCTTGCTCGCCAAACCGGCGCCAGCCGCGAGACGATCCGCCGCGATCTGGCCGCTTTGGACAGGGCAGGGCGCCTGCGGCGTGTACATGGCGGGGCCCTCGCCATCCCCACCTTGTCAGAGTTCGAAGATCCGTTTCACCAGCGGCTGCAATCGCAAGTCGAGGCGAAGCGAGCCATCGCCCGACATGTGGCCGCAGGCTTGCGTCCCGGCGACAGTCTTTTCATCGACACGGGCAGCACGACGATCTTCTTGGCCGAAGAGCTATCTCGGCTCAAAGGTCTGATAATCATCACAAACTCTGCGGATATCGCGGCCTTGGCAGAAAAGGGAGAGGCGGCACGCGTCATTCTGATCGGTGGCGAATTTCGGGGCGCCGGACGCGAATCCCTTGGGGCGATGGCCCTTGCGCAGATAGGGCAGTTGCGCGCTACCGAAGCGATCCTGACCGTGGCCGCGCTGACGGCAGATGGGGCGATGGATATCGATCCGCAAGAGGCCGAGATTGCCCGCGCCATGGCCAAACAAGCGTCAAAAGTCACCGTTCTAGCGGACAGCACCAAGATGGGACGCATTGGCGTGTTCGAGGTCGCAGCTTTGTCCTCGCTGACCCGCGTTGTCACCGATGCGATGCCGCGAGCCCTGCGCCTTGCGGCTGAATCCGCAGGAGTGAACGTGGAAATTGCACCAAAATGACCGAACGGTCATTTTTTGCTTGATGGAATAGCCACCTTGCGTCACTCTGACGCGGAACCCAGAGGCAAAAATGCGCAACTTTGACAAAAAATGGCGGGACTTCCCCGGTTTCATCATCGGCATCACCAAGGAGATCTGGGAGGACCGCGGTATCCATTTGCTGAACACCTGCTATGCGCCGGAAATTGTGGTGCGCGGGGCGGGGGGCCTTAAGGTCGGCAATCAGGCCGTGATGGATGACACGCTGGCCAAGATGGCGGCTTTTCCGAATTTGCGCATTCTGGCAGAGGATGTGATCTGGTCGGGCGGCGATGACAGCCATTACCTTTCGTCGCACCGATCGGTGATCACCGGCACGCAAACCGGTCATGGTGCCTTTGGCCCACCGACCGGGCGCACCTATTTTGCCCGCTGCATCGCAGATTGTGCCGTGACCGACGGCGTATTCGACGACGAATGGCTGGTGTTCGACACCGCCGCGATCGTGCTGCAACTGGGCTACGATCCGCGCAGCTTTGCCCGCGATCAGATCACAGCCGAGGGCGGGCCAGCCAAGGCAAAACGCCCCTTCACCCCCGATCAGGACCGGATCAGCGCTTACACCCTGCGCGGCAATGACCATCCACGCGGCGGCGACCTGGCAGAGATCCTGACCCGGATCATGGCCAAAGACATCGGCGTTATCGCCCGGACCTATGACCGTGCCGTTCGTGTCGAACACTCGACAGGTCGCGGGGGCTGGTCGCCGGCTTTTGCGGAAGAGGTCTGGATGGGGCTGCGATCCTCTTTCCCGCAGTCGCAGTTTTCCATCCACCACGTCATTGGCATGGAAGAACTCGGACGCCCACCCCGCGCGGCCGTCCGGTGGAGCCTTGACGGTCGGCACGACGGTTATGGCCGCTTCGGTTCACCAACAGGGGCCGAGGTGCATGTCATGGGCATCACCCATGCCGAATGGGGCCCCTGGGGCGTTCAGCGCGAGTTCACTCAGATCGACGAAATTGCGATCTGGAAGCAGATTGAGATGCAGGTGGGCGGGCGATAGGGACGAAAGGCCAAGATCTTCGCCAGAACCGAAAGTTGGGCGTGACTGGTGTCAGGTTTTGTGACGACCTCCTAGCGGCCGCCTGAAACTCATCCGCGTCCGATTGCGGTTGGCACAATCAAAACCGCTGATCTTGTCAATCCCGCCGCGTCGTGGCCCCACCCGGCCCCCTGATCGCATCAGCGCGCCGAGTTCCGTGGGCCGCTGCGCAGAATGATCTGTGCCAAGACCAATAACACCAGCGACACGACCAGAACCAAGGTTCCGATGGCATTGATTTCTGGCGTGACCCCGCGGCGGATCGACGAAAACACATAGATCGGCAGCGTGGTTTCTGATCCGGCCACGAAAAACGCGATGATGAAGTCGTCGAAGCTGAAGGTAAAGCTAAGCAGGAACCCCGCCAGAATGCCGGGAAAGATCAGCGGCAGAGTGACTTGCCGGAAGGTGGCAAAGGGCGGGGCGTAAAGATCAGCCGCAGCGTCCACAAGGCTGCGGTCCATACCTGCCAGACGGGCGCGCAAGATGATGATGACCAAAGACATAGAAAACAGCGTGTGGGCCGCGATCAATGAGCCATAGCCCATCGCCAGTTGCGGCGCCTGTCCTTCGGGCGCAAGCCGGGCAAGCAGCGGGTTGATCCAGCCGAACAGGGTAACAAGGGCGATCAGGGTGGCGATGCCGATGACGATGCCCGGCACCATGACCGCCACATAGATCAACCCATCCGCGATGGCGCGGACGCGGCCCTTTAATCCTTGCAAGGCCAGCGCCGCCATTGTGCCAAAGACCGACGCGATCAGCGCCGAGGTTAGCGCGACGACAAAGCTGGTCCACAGCGCCTCCATCACAAAGGGATTGGACAGCGCCTTGCCGTACCACTGGGTGGAAAAGCCGGTAAACTGGCTGGCGTGACGCCCCGCGTTAAAGCTGAAAATCGCGATGACTGCGATCGGCAGATACAGGAAAACATAGACGGCAATGGCGTAAAGTCGCATCCGGTTCCCTTACATCAAGGCCACGTCGTCACGCAGCCCACCCATGCGGCGCATCAGCCACATGTATGCGGTCACTGTGACCAGCATGATAGCCACCAAGGTCACCGCAACGGCAGCCCCAAAGGCCCAATTGCGCGACTGCAAAAACAGATCGACCAGGGCATTGCCGATGAAGAACACCTTGCCGCCACCCAGCATGGCGGGGATCAAGAACTCTCCCATCAACAGAATGAAAACCAGCAAGCAACCGGTTGCCACGCCTCGCAGGGACAGGGGCAGCGTCACCTGCAGAAAACTGCGCAGGGGCGGCGCGCCAAGATCGGACGCGGCTTCCAGCAGGCGTTTGTCCAGCCGTTCAAGACTGACATAGACCGGCAAGACCATCAGCGGCAGATAGCCATAAACGATCCCGGTCAACACAGCGAAGGGGGTGTTGATCAGCCGGACCGTCCCAAAACCCAGCCATTCGATCAGCGCGGGCAGACCCTGCCCGCCCAGGATGAAGATCCATGCATAGCTGCGGATCAGGATCGAGGTCCAGAACGGCACGATGACAAGGATAAGCAACAAGGTGCGCCACTTGGGGTCGGCCTTCATCGCCAGAAAATAGGCAAGGGGGTAAGCGATCACCAAGGACAGCATGGTGCCCAGCGGGGCCAACGTCAGGGTATTCAGAAATGCCGTCCCGCGGGCCGGAAGATTGGCGTATTGCGCAAAGGTGAAGGCGGGGACATATCCCCCCGCCGCTGCCCGTTCGCCAAAGCTGAATACCAAGATAAAGCACAGCGGCAGCACCAGCATGACTGCAAACCACACCCCTGCGGGCGCAAGAAGCAACCAGGTTGAAAGCCGCCGCTGCATGGTGTCAGGCCGACTTGAAGCGGGCCATCAACTCGGCCCGGTTCGGATCGGTCAATGTCGCGGCCGCACCGAATTCCAGCGCGTTCAAAAGATCGGCCGCCGGATACAGGATCGGATCGTTCAGCACCTCGGGTGGCAACAGAGCGCTGACCCGCGCATCGGCCACCGGATAGCCATGGAACAGGGCCTCTTTGGCGTTGATCTCAGGCTTCAGCAGGAAATTGATCAGCGCATAGGCGGCATCACGATGCGGCGCACCCTTGGGAATGGCGTAAAAGTCTGACCAAAGCTCGCCGCCCTCTTTACCCAGAACATAAACGATTTCAGGCATGTCACGGTTCAACTGCTTGCCGTCGCCGGTCCAGCAGATCGTCATCCAAGCATCGCCAGACCGCATCGACGGTTGATAGTCAGAGCTGATGGCGAAAAGGTGCGGTTTGACCGCGATCAAAAGTTCCTCGGCCTTGGCCAATTCGGCCGGATCAACCGAATTGAACGAATAGCCGAAGGATTTCAACGCGCCGCCGATGGTCGTCAGCTGATAATCATGCACCATGGTGCGGCCGGTAAAGCTGGTCTGGGTCAGATCGAAGAACTCTTTCCAGCTGGCGGGTGTCGTGCCGCCAGTGTGGTTGGTGTTCACTGCAAAGCCGGTGGTGCCCCAATTCTTCGACACCGCATACAATTTGCCATCCACAGTCCCGGGACCGGCGAACCGTTGGTCAAAGCTGGCCGCGTCGTAGTTGGGCAGCAGCGCCATGTCCAAGGGTTCGATCAGATCCTGCTCCACATAGGTGGTGATGGTATAGTTCGTCGGCACGAACACATCCCAGCCACTGCCGCCCGCCTGCAATTTGGCCAGCATTTCCTCGTTCGAGCCAAAGACGTTAACCTGCACCGCCGCCCCGGATTCAGCGGTAAAGGCATCAAAGTTAGTGACATCGTGGTAGTTTGGCCAGGTGGCCAGGATCGCGCGGTCACCGATACCGCTTTGGGCAATTGCTGCGCGCGGCAGAAGTCCCGGCATCGCGGCACCCAGAACGGCGCTGGCAGCCCCAAGGCCGGTCACGCCCAAGAAATGCCGGCGCGTCACAGAGCCCTTCTGATAACGCCGCAGTTCCTCCATGAATTTTTGCCGCGAAATGTGGTCGATTTTGTCGGTCATTGCTGAAGTCTCCCCTTCGGTCGGTTGCGTTAAAGTCTTGCCCAGTGCCGGGCTGGTTCGATGGAAATTCTCGTCCCGGTCTTACTCTCGTCCCAGTATCAGGCCGGTTTCCGGCGCCCATGTCACATACCCCGCGTCACCGGGCGCAAAGCTGCCCACGGCGGCCTCGGCCTGCCGCGCGACAAGTACCAGAAGATCGCCCAAGGCCGCGTGGCGCACCAGATATTCCGTATGTTCGCCCAAAAAGATGCGGTTGAT
>JANNBI010000002.1:0-2355 GCA_031385345.1 Paracoccaceae bacterium
ATGACCGGAGTTTCCACCCGGTTGCCCCCGGTGCGGAAATCCTGCGCCACCACCCGCGCCGCCTTCACCGAATGCCGCGCCACCGGCGGGATCTGCCGCCGCGCCGCAAAGGCGGCTTCGGTCATCTCAACCCCGCCCGCAAAAACCCGCGCCACGTTGCAGGCGGCCAGATCGTCGATCACCGCGATATCGGCGCGCTTGCCCGGCGCGATCAACCCGCGATCCTTCAACCCGAACGCCTCGGCCGCCGACAGGCTGGCAGCGCGGTAGACAGCCAGCGCCGGCGCGCCCAAAGCGATGGCGGTGCGGATCATGTAGTCCAGATGCCCATGCTCCCCGATGTCCAAGGGATTGCGGTCGTCGGTGCAAAAACACAGATAAGGCGCGTGGCGTTCGGTCAGCAGACCGACCAGCGCGTGCAGATCTTTCGACACAGACCCCTCACGGATCAAGACACGCATCCCCTTGCGCAGTTTTTCCAGACCCTCCGCCTCGGTGGTGGCCTCATGCTCGGTGCGAATGCCCGCCGAGATATAACCGTTCAGGTCATTGCCGCGCAGCAGGGGCGCGTGGCCGTCGATATGACGGCCCTGCCAGGCTTCAAGCTTGGCCATGCAGCCGGGATCCTGGTTCAGAACGCCGGGGTAGTTCATGAATTCCGCCAACCCGATCACGCGGGGATGGTCCATCAGCGGGATCAGATCCGCCGCTTCCAGCCGCGCGCCGGTGGTTTCCATATGGGTAGAGGGTACGCAAGACGACAGCTGCACCCGGATGTCCATCAGGGTCAGCGCCGAAGCCTCAAGGAAATAGTGGATGCCGGTCAGGCCGCAGACATTTGCAACCTCATGCGGATCACAGATCGCGGTGGTCACGCCATGCGGGCCGACACAGCGGTCAAATTCAAAGGGCGTCACCAGTGAGGATTCGATGTGCAGATGCGTGTCGATAAATCCCGGCACCAGAATCTGCCCGGACACATCCACCACCCTTTGCCCCTGATACGCACCATATACCCCGACAATCGTATCGCCGCAGATCGCCACATCCGTGGCCACCAGATCGCCGGTGATCAGATCCAGAACCCGGCCCCCGCGCAGCACCAGATCGGCGGGCATCAGGCCACGGCCTTGGGCAATAAGGTCGGACAGCGGGGCTTTGGGCATGGGACACTCCTTTATCTGGCAAGGAACAGCAAAGCCCGCGCGGGGTAAAGGGGCTGTTGCGGCGGGGCTGGGCCGGCAGGGCTTGCACCGGACGGCGAAGGGTGATGCAAAGGAGGAATTCCAAGGTGCCGCCCATGCCCGTTTCAAATCCCCCCAATCCGATGCCCCCCACCCCACCCGGTTTGGTCCGCCCCCTGCGCGGGATCGGTCTAAAGCTGGTATCGGTTCTGGTGTTCATCATCATGGCCGCGATGATCAAGACCACCGCGCACCGAATCCCGGCGGGCGAGACGGTGTTCTTCCGCTCGTTCTTTGCCATTCCGGTCATCGTGGTCTGGCTGACCCTACGGGGTGAATTGTCCACCGGATTTCGCGCAGCGACCCCCATCGGCCATGTCTGGCGCGGGGTGATGGGAACGATGGCGATGGGATTTGGCTTTGCCGGACTGGGCTATCTGCCCCTGCCGGAGGTAACGGCCATCGGCTATGCCGCGCCCTTGCTGACCGTGGTCTTTGCCGCGATGTTTTTGGGCGAGGAGGTGCGGGTGTTTCGCATCGGGGCGGTGTTTCTGGGGATGATCGGGGTGATGATCGTGCTGTCGCCACGCCTGACGGTGCTGGACGGCGCAACATCTGGCCACCGTGAGGCGTTTGGCGCGATGCTGGTTCTGGGCGGGGCGGTCTTTGCCTCTCTCGCTCAGGTTTTCGTGCGCAAACTGGTCAACACCGAAAAGACCGCCGCCATCGTGTTCTGGTTTTCCCTGACCGGGTCGGGGCTGTCCTTGCTGACCATCCCCTTTGGCTGGGTGATGCCCACTGTCGAGGAGGCGGCAATTCTGGTCAGCGCCGGGCTGTTGGGCGGCGTCGGGCAGATTTTCTTGACCTCGGCCTACCGAGAGGCGGATGCGTCAATGATCGCGCCCTTCGACTATGCCTCGATGATCTTTGCGCTGGGGATCGGATATTTCGTGTTTGCCGAAGTGCCGACCCTGACCATGCTGGGCGGGGCGGCGCTGGTGATCCTGGCCGGGATCCTGATCATCTGGCGCGAACGCAAGCTGGGACTGGAACGCGCCCGCCAACGCAAATCCATGACGCCGCAGGGTTGACCGCCCATGCCCGACGGAACATAAAATTTTTAGGTAAAAAATTCTAGGACGCCTGCCAGCGGATCACGAAATCCGCCGGG
>JANNBI010000016.1:0-4638 GCA_031385345.1 Paracoccaceae bacterium
TGCGCGGCTATCTGGAGGCCGAGGGCCAGTTGGCATTGCCGCTGGGTTTTACCGCCACCGCGAATACAATTTTGGTGTCAGATGGCACCTATTTGTCGGATTACGATATTTCAGATGCTGACCGGCTCGACAGCCGGCTGACAATCTCGCGGACCAAACGCAATGCTTTCATTGAAGGTCAGGTGATCGGCTATCAATCCCTGCGCCCCGGCGAAAATGATGGCACCCTTCCCAAGGTCATCGCAGATCTGACCTTTCACCGGCGATTCTCGGGCGGGCCGATCGGTGGGCAAGGCGGCTTTATGATCGAGGCGCACAGCCATTATCGCCCGTCCGATGCCGACAGCGACCTTGACGGCGACGGCATTTCCGATGGCCGCGATCTGGCGAGGATATCTTTTACCGGCGACTGGCGGCGCAACTGGACCATGAGCAATGGCATGATCATCGCCACCATGGCCGAGGTTTACGCCGACTATTACGCCATCAACCAGGACGAGGTGTACAGTGGTCGTCGGTGGCGCACTCATGGCGTCTGGGCGGCTGAATTGCGCTGGCCCTGGGCCAAATCCACCGCCAGTGGTGCCAATCATTTGCTGGAGCCGGTCCTGCAACTGGTCGTGGCCCCGCCCGATGACGGCACGATCCCGAACGAGGATTCGGCCTTGGTCGAATTTGACGAGGGCAACCTGTACGATCTGAACCGGTTTCCGGGCACCGATGGCAAAGAGGCCGGAGTGCATGTGAATATTGGCGGCAATTACCTGTATCAAACCGCGTCGGGCCTGTCTTTGGGGGTAACGGCGGGCCGCGTGCTGCGGTTGGAGGATATGGGTCAATTTTCTGATGCTTCGGGCCTGTCGGGCAGGCGGTCGGATTGGTTGATGGCTGTGTCGGTCAAGGATGCGGCTGGGCTGTCCTTCAACAGTCGCGCCTTGTTTGGGGCGGATCTGATCCCGACCAAAACGGAATTGCGCATGGATCTGACCCGCCAGACTTATGGCCTGTCTCTGGGCCTTATCGATCTCGCCGCCGATCCTGCCGTGGACCGCGAGGTAGATACCCGCGAAATCGTCGTCGCCTCCAGCTTTGATATTACGCCAAACTGGACTGCTTCGGGCAATACCCGCTATGATCTCGCGCAAAACAGCGCGATTTCCGCCGGTGCCGGGCTGGTCTTTCTGAACGAATGCCTGAAAGTTGATCTTTCCGTCTCGCGAAGTTTTGGTTCCTCGACTAGTATCAGACCGGCGACCGACTTTGGCCTGAAGGTGGAACTTTTGGGCTTTGGGGGCGGCGAAACAGGGCCGACACAGCAATGTCGAAAATGAAAAGTGATGATGGGCAACATCAGGGGCAGGTTCCAGGAATGACACCTTTGGCGAGATTTTTTTGGCGGCAAGCCCGGCTTTTGCCGCTGCTGTGTCTGGGTCTGATTGCCCCGGGGGCCATGGCGCAGGACAATCCCTTTGCCCCTGCGATCACAGTCAACGGGCGGGTCATCACGAATTTCGAACTGAAGCAGCGCATCATCTTCTTTTCGCTGTTGCAGCCCAATGCAGACGCTACAGCCGAGGCGCGCAAATCCCTGATCGAAGACCGTTTGCGTCAACACGCAGCGGAACAGATGGGGATAGAGGTGTCGCCCGAAGAGGTGGCCGCGGGCATGGAAAACTTCGCAGCGCGGGTCAATCTGTCGGCGGATGAGTTCCTGCAGGCGCTGGCCCCGCGCGGTGTCTCGGCCGAGACGTTCCGGGATTTCGTTCAGACCGGGATTTTGTGGCGTGAAACGGTGCGGGCGAAATATCTGGCGAAAACGACGGTTTCGGAACGTCAGATTGACCGCGCCATCGCGGGCGGTATCGCGGCCGGGGGCGAGGTGAAACTGCTTTTGTCCGAGATCGCCATCGCCCGGGGCGGTGTGACCGATGCTTTGGTTCTTGCCAACCGAATCAAGGGCGATGTCGGGTCATCGGCGGCGTTTTCTGCGGCGGCACGGGTGCATTCTGCGGCGCCAAATGCCGCTGCGGGCGGGCAGCTTGATTGGCTTTTGTTGACCGATCTGCCGCCCGCAGTGGCGGATCAGGTGGCCGGTTTGAAGCTGGGCGAAATGACCGATCCAATTCAAGGACCGGAAGCGGTGTCGTTGTATTTTTTACGGGACAAGTCATTGACCAAAGGCGAAAGCACTGGCGCGATGGCGGTGGATTATCTGCGCTTTGTGGTGGCCAACGGCACGGACACCGCGCGCTTCACCGCCGATGTTGACCTCTGCGAAGATTTGATGCCCTTTGCCCGCGGCTTGCCCGAGGAAATACTGCAACGCGAAACCGTCGCTGAAGCCGCCGTTCCTGCCGATTTGGCCGCAGCTTTGCGCAGCCTTGACGCCGGCGAAACACAGGTCATCACCACGGCGGCGGGTCAAACTGCGGTACTGATGCTTTGCTCGCGGCAACCGCTGTCCGATGTCGCTCCGTCGCGCGATGATGTGCGCGGACAACTTTTGAACCAGAAAATGGCTTTGCGGGCACAGAACTATCTTGAGGAACTCCGCACCGAAGCCAATATCACCGAGCCGTAATGCAGCCCCGCCCTATTGCATTGACCTGCGGCGAACCCGCAGGCATCGGCCCGGAATTGGCCCCATTGGCGCGCGCGGCCTTGGGCGACGCGGTGCCGTTTTTCTGGATCGGCGATCCGCGGCATTTGCCAGCCAGCACGCCGCATGTCCTGATTGACCATGCCGATCAGGCTGCAAATGTCCCGGCGCATCTGCTGCCCGTTCTGCCGCATGATTTCCCTGAGCCGCAATTGCCCGGCATCCCGCAAGCGCAAAACGCGCGAGGCGCGATCGATGTGATCGCGCGGGCGGTGGCGTTGGTTCAAGGCGGGCATGCCTCGGCCATTTGTACCGCGCCGATCCACAAAAAAGCGCTGAAGGATGGCGCGGGTTTTGCCTTTCCCGGTCACACCGAATACCTGGCGCATCTGGCCGGGGTGCGCGACGTCGTGATGATGCTGTCCAGTGACATGCTGCGGGTGGTGCCGACGACAATCCACATCGCGCTGGATCAGGTTTCGCAGCACCTGACCGCACCCTTGCTGGAAACCACGATCCGCATCACCGAAGCCGCCTTGCGGCAAGATTTTGGGCTGGCACGTCCCCGCATCGCCGTAGCCGGGTTGAACCCGCACGCGGGTGAAGGTGGTGCGATGGGGCACGAAGAACAGACGTTTATCGCAGCACTGGTGCAGAGTTTGGCCGATGAGGGGTTCGACATCACCGGCCCTTTGCCTGCCGACACGATGTTTCATGCCCGCGCCCGCGCCCGCTATGACGTCGCGATCTGCATGTATCACGATCAAGCGCTGATCCCGATCAAAACGCTGGATTTTGACGGCGGGGTCAATGTCACACTGGGGCTGCCCTTCGTGCGCACCTCGCCCGATCACGGCACGGCCTTTGACATTGCGGGCAAAGGCATTGCGCGGCCCGACAGCCTGATCGCAGCCCTGCGGTTGGCGGATCAGATGGTGAAGGCGCGGCATGGCCACGATTGACGGGCTGCCACCGCTGCGCGATGTGATCCGCGACAATGACCTGGTCGCCAAAAAGCACCTTGGCCAGAACTTTCTGCTGGACCTGAACCTGACCGCCAAAATCGCGCGACTGGCAGGCAATCTGTCGGCCTGCGATGTGCTGGAGATCGGTCCCGGTCCTGGCGGCTTGACGCGCGGCCTTTTGGTTGAAGGTGCGCGGCGGGTGCTGGCGATCGAAATGGATCCGCGGTGCATGCCGCCGCTGCAAACGATTGCGGACCTGTATCCGGGGCGATTGCACCTGATCAATGGCGATGCCTTGCAGGTTGATCCACTGGCACATCTGACCGCGCCGATCCGGGTTGTGGCCAATTTACCCTATAACATCGGCACCGAGTTGCTGGTGCGGTGGCTGACGCCGGCGGTCTGGCCGCCGTTCTGGGATAGCCTGACCCTGATGTTCCAGCGCGAAGTGGCGGAGCGGATCGTGGCCAAGCCGCGGACCGAGCATTATGGGCGCTTGGCCTTGTTGGCGCAGTGGCGGTGCGATGCGCGTATTGTGATGACCTTGCCACCTGAGGCTTTCACCCCGGCGCCAAAGGTTCACTCGGCGGTGGTTCACCTGACTCGGCTGGAGGCGCCTCGGTTTGCGGCGGACGGGGCGGTTTTGGCGCGGGTAACGGCAATGGCATTCAATCAGCGGCGCAAGATGTTGCGGTCGAGTTTGAAGGGTATGGGACCGGGGATTGAGGATAAATTGGTGGCGGCGGGGATTGATCCGACGGCACGGGCCGAGGAAATCGGGCTGGAGAAGTTCTGCGCTTTGGCGCGGCTGTTGGCGTGAAAGACTTGGATTTTCACGGATGCAATGAAAAATATCTGTCTGAAATGCAGTAAGGTTGTAAGCGCTGCGGCTACCCCGTGGTTTCGGCCTGAAGGGCTTTCGGGCATGCCGTCCTGCAAATGAGTTTTGTGGGAGGGTTTCTGTGGAGCACCAAATTGAGCACCGGATGGAGGCCCCCAGTCGCAGGGGAGTGTCGCGCATAGAGGTTCTGGATGGTCCAACGGGGCGGCGGCGCTGACCTGACGATCTGAAGG
>JANNBI010000039.1:0-2458 GCA_031385345.1 Paracoccaceae bacterium
CATGGGTTTTGTGCGACCAGAAATCCGACAAAAGGATCGCGGCATTGTCCAGACGGGCGCGGGCGGCCAGACCGGGCAGATCAAAGGCAAAGAAGGTATAGGTCAGATAGGTCAGGATCAGCAGCGGAATGGCAAAGGCCAGACGGCGGCGGCGGGCAAAGCGCGCGGTGATCTGATCGGCAAGGGACGGGCTTGCGAGTGCGGGTGTCATGTCAGTTCCCCTTGACCAGACGGTTGCGGAAATGGTCAGACACCCGGTCGATCACGAAAATCGTCAGGAACAGCAGGATGAAGATCGCCACAACCTTGTCATAGCGCCCCTGCCCCCATTGCATCGCGACTTTCAGGTCATGGCCGATGCCGCCTTCACCCACAAAACCCAGAATGGCGCTGGCGCGGACGTTGATTTCGAACCGCAGCAGCGCATAGGACAGCCAGTTCGGCGCCACCTGCGGCAATACCCCCAGCCACATCCTTTGGCCCCAGCTTGCCCCGACCGAGGCCAGACCTTCGACCGGCTTCAGATCGGCATTCTCGGCCACTTCGGAAAACAGCTTGCCCAGCGCACCTGAAGTGTGCAGCGCGATGGCGATGACGGCGGGCACCGGGCCACCGCCCAGAACGTAGATCAGGACAAGGGCGATGACGATTTCGGGGATGGCGCGGAAGGCATCCATCGACCGGCGAAACAAAGGGATCATCGCGGGCCAGCGGGCCAGCCCACGGGTGGACAACAGGGCCAGCATCAGCGCCGCCAGACCACCCAGCAGCGTGGACACCGCCGCGATGTTCAGCGTTTCGATCAAGGACGGCAGAAATTGCACAAACAGTGCCGGCAGATTGGCGCGGTCGGTCCAGGCTTCGGCAATCACCTCGCCCGCGAAATCATCGATCTGCGGCAGGCCGTTCCAGAACCCGCCGGCGTTGCGATGTTCGGCCAGCATCCAGCCCGAGGCCAGCATCCCGATGAACAGCGCCAGCAGAATGCCGCCATACATCCGCTTGCGGCGCACCATCTCCAGATAGGCGTGGCGGCTGTCGGTCAGATCGGGGCGCTGTCCCGGCGCTGGCCCAAAGGCGATATCGACCATGGCTGTCCCCGTTCGGTTTGGTCAAAGAAAAACCGGGCCGCCCTTTCAGGCGGCCCGGCAGAAGGGTCTGAAATTACATGCCTTCTTGCAATTTGCGGGCGGCGATCACGCCCAGAAACTCGTCATGGGTCACCGGGATGAAATCCTTGGCCTCGCCCGCGGCGACGGCATAAGCACACTCTTTATCCGTTTCCCACAGATCGGCGGTCAGCGCGGTGACCTTGTCCTTGACGTCCTGCGGCAGGGCGCGGCGCACCACCATCGGGCCTTCGGGGATCAGCTTGGAGCGCCAGATTTCCACCAGATCGTTCATGTCGACCAGACCGGCATCGGCGGCCTTGCGGAACGCGCCCGAGTTATAGCCGTCTTCCCAGTTGCCCAGACCATCGGCCCACGACACGCCCGCCGCGAAATCGCCGTTGGCGACGCCGACGATGGTTTGTTCATGCCCGCCGGACATTTTGACTTCGCTGAAATAGGCGGCCAGATCGCCGTATTTCTCGGTCAGTTCAGCGCCGGGGACCAGATAGCCCGAGGTCGAGTTCGGATCAGCAAAGGCAAAGACCTTGCCCTTGGCATCGTCCAAAGATGCGATCCCGGCATCCTTGCGGGCAAAGCCGATGGAATAGTAGCCGGTGGACCCGTCAACATTCTGCTTGGTCAGCATGACATCGACCGCCTCGGCGTCGGTCAAGTAAACCTTGGCATAGGACGAAGCGCCCAGCCAGGCATAGTCCAGCGTGCCGCCCAGCAGACCCTGGATCACGCCGTCATAATCGGCCGGGGTGAACAGCTTGACCGGAACGCCCAGATCAGCTTCGATCATGGCGCGGAAGCATTCCAGATTGGTCATGCGGTCCTGGGCGTTTTCGCCGCCCAGAATGCCGATGTTGAATTCGGTGATCGCGTCTTGGGCGAAAGCAGCGCCGGACAGCGCGGTGGTGGCAACAAGGGCCAGAAGAACAGATTTCATCGTCGTCTCCGTGGGTTAGGCCCCGGTTGGGGCCGGGTAAAGTCAGGTCAGCATCGCCGTCGCATAGTCGCGGTCGGGGGCTGTGTCGGTAGGAATGGCGGTCGAGGTGGCCGCCTCGTTAAAGCTGGCATCGGCGCCGTAGATGTCGCGGGCCACGCCGGTGGACAGCTGATCCGGCGTGCCGTCGAACACGATGCGCCCGTCGCGCATCCCGATCACCCGGTCGCAATAGCGCCGCGCGGTGTCCAGCGTATGCAGGTTCGCGATGATCATGCGGCCATCTTCGACATTGATCCGTTTCAGCGTGTCCATGACGACCTGCGCGTTCATCGGATCCAGACTGGCGATGGGTTCATCGGCCAGAATGACCTTTGGGTCTTGCATCAGGGCGCGG
>JANNBI010000109.1:0-13565 GCA_031385345.1 Paracoccaceae bacterium
GCAGGTTCAGGCGCTGATCCCCCGCGCGGCGCAGGCGCTGGGGGGGGCGCTGACGGTTCTGGTCAACAATGCCTCGATCTTTGAATATGACAGTCTGCCCACGGCCACCCGCACCAGTTGGGACCGGCATATGGAATCCAACCTGCGCGCACCCTTTGTTTTGATCCAGGGGCTGGCGGCGCAATGCCCGCCGACGGGCGTCGATGCGGCGGGGGAGCCTGTCGCCTCGGGTCTGGCGGTCAACATGATTGATCAGCGCGTCTGGAAGCCGACGCCGGAATTCATGACCTATTCGCTGGCGAAAGCCGGGCTTTGGGCGCTGACGCGGACCGCCGCGCAGGCGCTGGCGCCGCAGATCCGGGTCAATGCCATCGGTCCCGGCCCGACCCTGCAAGGCAGCCGCCAGACCGACAGCCATTTCGACCGCCAACGCGCCGCGACGCTGCTGCAACGGGGGGCCAACCCGTCAGATGTGACGGCGGCGCTTGGGTTTTTTCTGAATTCCCCCTCGGTCACCGGGCAGATGATCGCCACCGACGGCGGCCAGCATCTGGCCTGGCAGACCCCCGATGTGTTGGGCGTAGAGTAACTTTCGAAAAGGTTCCGTCCGACTTGTCCACTTTTGGCGATTTGGTCACGAAACCGTCATAAAATGTCCTGCTATTTCATATGTTTGCGCGAACTTTAATTATTTATCGTTGCAGATCAAGAGCTTGATAATCTGCCTAAAAATTAGGCAAATCAACGAATGCTACGGGAAACAAGGGAAATTTGGGGCTTCTGAAATCTTCTCCGCAGAGTTATCCACAGAAACGGTGGACAGCTTGCCTCTTGCCAGCGTGTCGCGAACAGTGCAGCCAGACAACAGAATCAACGCCCCAATCAGACAGGTTTTGGCATGACCGACGAGACCCGTTCCGGGTTTGACATCATCGCGGATTACGTCCGGCAGCTGGATGGCTCGCCGGGGGTTTACCGCATGTTGAACGCCAATTCCGAGGTTTTATACGTCGGCAAGGCGCGGAATCTGAAGAATCGGGTGTCGAATTACGCCCGCGACTATGGCCATTCGGCGCGGATCGCCCGGATGATCTTTGAAACCGCCTCGATGATGTTTCTGACCACCCGCACCGAAACCGAAGCCCTGCTGCTGGAACAAAACCTGATCAAGCAGTTGAAGCCGCGCTACAACGTGCTGCTGCGCGACGACAAATCCTTTCCCAATATCCTGATCAGCACCGAACATGACTATCCGCAACTGAAAAAGCATCGCGGCAAAAAGACCGAAAAGGGGGCATATTTTGGCCCCTTCGCCAGCTCGGGCGCGGTCAACCGGACGGTCAACCAGTTGCAAAAGGTGTTTTTGCTGCGCAACTGCACCAATGCGATGTTCGAAAGCCGCACCCGGCCCTGCCTGCAATATCAGATCAAACGCTGCGCCGCGCCCTGCGTGGCCAAGGTCAACCGCGACGCCTATCTGGATCTGGTCAATGACGCCAAACGGTTCCTGGAGGGCAAGACTACCTCGGTTCAGGCCGATCTGGCGCGGGATATGGCGGCAGCGTCCGAGGCGATGGAGTTTGAACGCGCGGCGGCCCTGCGCGACCGGATCAAGGCGCTGACGCAGGTCCAGACTTCGCAAGGGATCAACCCGCGCGGCGTGACCGAGGCGGATGTCGTGGCCCTGCATCTGGACCATGGTCAGGCCTGCGTGCAGGTGTTCTTCATCCGCGCCAACCAATCCTGGGGCAACCGCGATTTCTATCCGAAAACCGGGTCGGGGGCCGAGGAGCCTGAAATTCTAGAGGCTTTTCTGACCCAGTTTTACGACGACAAGGAACCGCCCCGGCTGATCTTGTTGTCGCATCCTGTGGAAAACCCCGATCTGGTGGAGGATGCCTTGTCCCTGCGCGCCGGGCGCAAGGTTGAACTGACCGTGCCGCAGCGGGGCGAAAAGGCGGAACTGGTGGAAAACGCCGCGCGCAACGCCCGCGAAAGTCTGGCGCGGCGGATGTCCGAAAGTTCGACCCAGAACAAGCTGTTGCAGGGGCTGGCCGATGCCTTTGATCTGGACGGCCCGCCCCAGCGGATCGAAGTTTACGACAACGCCCATATTCAAGGCTCGGACGCGGTGGGCGGCATGATCGTGGCCGGGGCCGAGGGGTTCATCAAAAGCCAGTACCGCAAGTTCAACATCAAATCGGCAGCCGGGGCCAACAGCGACGATTTCGGCATGATGCGCGAGGTGATGACCCGGCGTTTTGAACGCCTGCTGAAAGAAGATCCCGACCGCAAATCCGACGTCTGGCCCGATCTGCTGCTGATCGACGGCGGGGCAGGGCAGGTGTCAGCGGTGGCGGGGATCCTGCATGATCTGGGGATCGAGGATATCGCCATGGTCGGTGTGGCCAAGGGCATCGACCGCGACGCCGGCAAAGAGGAATTCCACCGCGAGGGGATGCGCCCCATGGCCCTGCCGCGCAACGATCCGGTGCTGTATTTCGTGCAACGCCTGCGCGACGAAGCGCACCGCTGGGCCAATGGCGCCCATGTCGCCAAACGGTCGAAAACCCTGATCGCCAATCCGCTGGACGATGTGCCGGGCGTCGGCGCCACCCGCAAGCGCGCGCTTTTGGCGCATTTCGGATCGGCCAAGGCGGTGGGGCGCGCCGCTTTGCCCGATCTGATGGCAGTGACCGGCATTTCCGAAGCCATGGCCGAGACGATCTACAACTACTTTCACGAGGGCAAATAGCCGCCTTTCCGTGCGCTTCCCCTTTTCTTTGCGGCAATTTCGTCTAGGACTTGGGGGATGAATTGGAACATACCAAATTTATTGACCTTCCTGCGTCTGCTCGCCGCACCCGGCGTCGCGCTGATGTTTTTGTATTTTCACCGGCCTTGGGCGGATTGGTTTGCGCTGACCCTGTTCGTCGTCGCGGCCCTGACCGACTGGTTTGACGGCTATCTGGCGCGGCTGTGGCATCAGGAAACCAAATTCGGCGCGATGATGGATCCGATTGCCGACAAGGCCATGGTGGTGATCGCGATCATGGTTCTGACCGGGTACAACGGCATGAACCCTTTGTTGATCCTGCCCGCCACGATCATCCTGTTCCGCGAGGTCTTTGTGTCCGGCCTGCGGGAATTTCTGGGGGCCAAATCCGGGATGCTGAAGGTCACCAAACTGGCCAAATGGAAAACCACCGCGCAGATGGTAGCGATCGCGGTGCTGTTTTTGGGCACCGGACTTGAATATCTGAACGGCGTGGCGATGCAGGGCATGACGCCTGATCAATATACCGAAGCCGTCAAGGCCGGGCTGGCCGATCCGGTGCGCGCCTGTGGCAGCCGGGATTGCGCGTCCTTTGCCAATTTGTTGGGCTTTGTGTTGATCTGGGTGGCGGCCATTCTGACCGCACTGACCGGCTGGGAATATTTCCGCAAGGCCCAGCCCTTTCTGCGCGATGAGCCATGATCGAAGTGTTGTATTTCGCCTGGCTGCGTGAGCGGATCGGGGTGAACCGCGAAACCGTGGACACAAAGGCCGCTACGGTTGAGGCGCTGATCGCGGAACTGGTGGCGCGGGGCGAAGGCTATGCCCTGGCCTTTGCCGATCGCAAAAGCCTGCGCGTGGCCTTGGATCAAGAGATGGCGGCGTTTGACCAGTCCCTCGTTGGGGTGCGCGAGGTTGCCTTCTTTCCGCCGATGACGGGTGGCTAAACCGGTCCTTAGCCGGCGCCGGTGGCGCGGGTGGCCAGCGCCGGGGGTTTTGCACCCCCGGACCCCCGCAGGAATATTTGGGTCAAAGTGAAGGGGGGAAGGGCGATGCGCGTTCTGGTACAGCAGGGGCCCTTTGATCTGGGGGCGGAAAGCAACGCTTTTGCCGAAGGGGTGCGCGGGGCCGGGGCCGTGGTCACCTTTACCGGGCTGGTGCGCGACAATGGCGGCGCTGTGCTGGGCATGGAGATTGAACATTACCCCGGCATGACCGAACGCGCGATTGCCGCGATGATGCAACAGGCGCAGGCGCGGTTCGGGCTGCTGGATGCGCTGGTGATCCATCGCCACGGCAGACTTGGCCCGGCAGAGCCGATCATGATGGTGGCCACCGCCGCGTCGCACCGCGCCCAGGCCTTTGCGGCGGCGGAGTTCCTGATGGATTACCTGAAGTCCCGCGCGCCGTTCTGGAAGCGGGAATTGGGGCCAGAGGGGGCGACATGGGTCGCAGCCAAGGACGAGGATGAGGCGGCTTTGGGCCGCTGGTGACCTTGGGGACGCGGGGCCGGGTGGGCGATGTCGCCCCGCCCGGAGATTGCGGTCAGACCGGAATTTGCGATCAGAAGTCGAAGATATCGCTGAGAAAGCTTTCGCGCTTGCGGCCGCGTTTGTCGTAGCGGCGATCGTCGTCATCATCATCGCGCCGACGCGGCGCTTCGGTCCGGTTCGCATCCTGGCGCGGCGCATAGCCAGGCTCTGCCTGATAGACCGGGGAAGGAGCGGGGGCCGGACGGGCCGAGGCTGCCGGGGCAGGTGGGGGCGGGGTGGACGCGGCGCCAGACCTTTCAATAATCTTGTCCAATTCGCCGCGGTCCAGCCAGACGCCGCGGCATTTCGGGCAATAGTCTATTTCAACTCCGCCACGATCGGCCATCACCAGAACTTCGTTATCCACCGGGCAGCGCATGTCGTCCTCCTTTACGCGATTTTTTCACAGATAGGCACTGCAATGGTGCGCGCAAGGGGGGGCGGGGCCCATTGCCGCAGCGAGGTTGAGAGATTAGCTGTTACCGGCACAAACGGTTTAGCCTGCCCGCCCCCCGCAATTTCGCCAATGAGGTTTCCGATATGACCACCGATACTGCCGCAACGACGCTCTATGTTCCGCCGAAAGTCTGGACCTGGGACAAAGCCAATGGCGGGCAATTCGCGTCCATCAACCGGCCGATTGCCGGCGCGACGCATGACAAGGTTCTGCCGCGCGGCGCGCATGGGTTTCAGCTGTATTCGCTGGCAACGCCAAATGGCCAGAAGGTCACCATCCTGTTTGAGGAATTGCTAGAGGCCGGGCACAAGGGCGCCGAATATGACGCCTGGCTGATCGACATCGGCAAGGGGGATCAATTCGGCTCGGGCTTTGTCGAGGTCAATCCGAACTCAAAAATCCCGGCCCTGTTGGATCTGACCGGCGAACAGCCGCTGCGGCTGTTTGAAAGCGGGTCGATGCTGGTGCATCTGGCCGAGAAATTTGGTGCCTTTCTGCCTGCCGCGGGCCCCGCGCGCACCGAGGTGATGAACTGGCTGTTCTGGCAGATGGGATCAGCCCCCTTTGTCGGCGGTGGTTTTGGCCATTTCTACGCCTATGCGCCGGAAAAATTCGAATATCCGATCAACCGCTACGCGATGGAGGTTAAACGTCAACTGGACGTGCTGGACCGCCATCTGGCCGAGGTGCCATTTGTGGCGGGGCTGGAATATTCCATCGCGGATATGGCGATCTGGCCCTGGTATGGCGGGCTGGTTCTGGGCCGCGCATATAATGCGGCAGAGTTTCTGGACGTCGGGGTGTACAAGAACCTGATGGCCTGGGCGCAAAAGATCGACGCGCGCCCGGCGGTCAAACGCGGGCGGATCGTCAACAAAGCCTGGGGTGAGGATCACGAAAAGCTGGCCGATCGCCATTCTGCCGCCGATTTTGACGGCAAGACCCTGTAACGCTGCACCGGGTCTAACTGCGCGGACACCGGGGCTTTACGGATATTTGGGCCACATTGAAGGCGGGGCTTTCGGCTGACCTTCAATGTGGATCAAATATCCGCTTGCCCGGTCGGGGCGCGGGCGGACCACCGGGCGTCACGCGCCGATGTCTTGTCAGGCAGGCGGCCCTTCGGTATTCTGTGTCTGCCCGTGGCGATGGCGTCGTCACACCGGGGCTTTTCCGTCCTGTACGCCGGGATCTTTCGGGGTCCGCCGGACCCCATGATGAGGTCTGCCATGACGACACGCCCACAACAGTACCGCCTTCACCAAGGCGAGCGGATCCTGCCCTTCGCCGCCGAGGAATATGACGACCGGCTGGCCGATCTGCGCGATTTGATGGAGGTGCAGGGGGTTGAAGCCTGTGTTTTCACCTCGATGCACAACATCGCCTATTACTCGGGGTTTTTGTATTGCAGCTTTGGGCGGCCCTATGGGTTGGTGGTGACGCCGACCGACAGTGTCACCATCTCGGCCGGGATTGACGCGGGCCAGCCTTGGCGGCGCTGTCATGGCGACAACCTGACCTATACCGACTGGCAGCGCGACAATTTCTGGCGCGCGGTGCAATCGGTGGCCGGGGAGGGGCGGGTGATCGGCTGCGAGGCGGATCATCTGACGCTTTTGCAATCCGAAAAGCTGAACCATTTCCTGAAGCCCCGGCGCGGCGTTGATATTGCCGGTGCCACCATGTTGCAGCGGATGCACAAATCGCCCGCCGAACTGGACCTGATCCGGCACGGCGCTGCCGTGGCCGATGTCGGCGGATATGCCATCCGCGAGGCGGTGCAGATCGGCGCGCGCGAAATTGACGTGGCCATTGCGGGCCGCGACGCGATGGAGCGGGAGATTGCCAAGCGCTTTCCCGATGCCGAATACCGCGACACCTGGGTCTGGTTTCAATCCGGCATCAACACCGATGGCGCGCATAATCCGCTGACCAGCCGCAAGCTGAAGCAGGGCGATATCCTGTCATTGAACACCTTTCCGATGATTTCGGGCTATTACACCGCGCTGGAACGCACGATGTTTCTGGGGCAGGTGGATGCCGCCAGCCGCAGCATCTGGGATATCAATGTGGCCGCGCACGAACTGGGCATCAGCCTGCTGGTGCCGGGGGCCAAATGTTCGGACGTGACGGCGCGGCTGAACACCTTCTTTGAAGAACATCAGGTTTTGCAATACCGCAGCTTTGGGTACGGTCATTCCTTTGGCCTGCTGTCGCATTACTATGGCCGCGAAGCGGGTTTGGAACTGCGCGAGGATATCGACACGGTGCTGGAACCCGGCATGGTCATCTCGATGGAGCCGATGTTGACCATCCCGCAGGGCCAGCCGGGGGCGGGCGGCTACCGCGAACATGACATCCTGATCATCACCGAAGACGGCAATGAGGATATTACCAAATATCCCTATGGCCCCGACTTCAATCTGGTGGGTTGACCGTTTCTGATCCCGAAACAATAGCCTCCGGCCCCGGTGCCGGGGGTTTTCGCGCGATTGTGTGCGCTGGGGGCTTGACGTTTCAGCCGCACCACCGATTAGGTTCACAAAGCCTGTCAGCATTGGACGTATCCCGTGACCCCCATGATTACGCGCCTGATGGCGCTTCTTACCCTCGCCGTTCTGGCCGCTTGTGGTGCGCCGACCGATGTCACCGACAACACCGGCGCGACCCTTCCCGGGTATGAAGCGGTGCAGGATGGTGAATTTTTCATTCCGCAGGTGGACAAGAAATTCCTTTGGGGGGAACAAGCCAGACGCGAGGTGGAGTATCTGGGGGACGAAGCGCCCGGGTCAATCGTTGTCGATACCTTTGCGCGCAAGCTGTACTTCGTGATGGAGGGCAACCGCGCCATGCGCTATGCCATCGCCGTTGGCCGCGAAGGCATCCGGTTTACCGGCACCGGCGTGATCGGGCGCAAGCAGGAATGGCCCAGCTGGCAGCCCACCGCCAATATGATCCGCACCCGGCCCGACCTATACGCCGAATATGCCGGCGGTCTGGAAGGCGGGCTGTCCAACCCTCTGGGCGCGCGCGCGATGTATCTGTACCGCGGCGGACGCGATTCCATGTTCCGCATCCATGGCACGATGGACGATGCCTCGATCGGCCATGCCACCAGCGCGGGCTGTATCCGGTTGTTCAATCAGGACGCCATCGACCTGTTCAACCGGGTCGAAATGGGGGCGATGGTCAAGGTCCGTTCGCAAGAAGAAAGCGTTGCGGCGGAAGGCCCCTATATGGACGATGCCTATGGCCGCGCGGTGCCGGACACCGAAGAAAACCGCTCTCGCGTGACGGCGGATACGATCAAGAAGGCGGCTGAGGATGCCAAGGCCATCGAGCAATCCTTGATGGAGCAGTAAGCGGCCGAAAAGGACGCGGCCAAGATCGCAGCGGCGGCGGAAAAGGCCTTGGACAAGCGGCTGGCGGAATGCGCGGCTTTGGGCATTGCCTTGGGTGATTGCCCCGGCCCGGATCTGCCCTTGCCGACGCTGACCGCGTCAAACTAGGTCTGCAAAACCAATCAAAACGGCGGCCCTTTGCAGGGCCGCCCGACGTTTTTAGTCGGGCAACGGATCAGCCGACGATCACGTAATCCTTGATTGTTGTCTCCACCACTTCCCAGGTGCCTTCGAACCCCGGACGGATGATAAAGCTGTCGGTGGCCATCAGATGCGTGGCCACGCCCGCCGCATCGGTCAGGATCGAATGGCCGACATGGATGTAAACATATTCCCATTCATCGTAGCTGACCCGCCATTTGCCCGGCGTTGATTGCCAGATGCCGCAGTACAGATCGCCGCGCTGTTCAACATTCCAGGTCGTATGCACTGGATCGCCAGCCAGAACCTTTGCCGGATCGGGGCGGCTGATCTGCGGCGGGATATCGCTGTCGGACACGCGGGTCAGCAGGGTCAAGGCGGTCTCCTATGGATCGGGCGCAGGCTTCGCTACCATTGGCAAGCCGCCGTGGCCGGGTCAAGACCCGGTTGGTGCCGCAGCGCAGCGCAACATTCTTGCGAACCCCGCGCAACTGTGCCCTATATTTCCGGACCTGCCCCTGTTGCCCCGGAGACCGATCATGAGTGCGACCCCCTCTTTGCGCCCGGTGCTGCCGCCCGATATTCTGGCCCGCAAGGGTTCTGCGCCCTTGGTGGTGCTGACCGCCTATACCACGCCCATCGCGCGGCTGGTGGACGCCCATTGCGACATCGCCTTGGTGGGCGATTCGGTCGGCATGGTTCTGCACGGCATGACCAGCACCCTTGGCGTGACGCTGGAGATGATGATCCTGCATGGCCGATCAGTGGTGAAGGGCTGCCAAAAGGCGATGGTTGTGATCGACATGCCCTTTGGCAGCTATGAGGAAAGCCCGCAGCAGGCCTATCGCAATGCCGCGCGCCTGATGGCGGAAACCGGCGCTCCGGCGGTGAAACTGGAAGGTGGGGCGCATATGGCCGACACCATCGCCTTTCTGACCAAACGCGGCGTGCCGGTGATGGCCCATATCGGGCTGACGCCCCAATCGGTGAACACCCTTGGCGGCTACAAGGTGGTGGGCCGCGCGGGCGAGGCGGACGGCGTGATCGAGGATGCGCTGGCGGTCGAGCAAGCCGGGGCCTTTGCCGTGGTGCTGGAAAAGGTGCCGATTGGGTTGGCCGCACGCATCACGCAGCGGCTGGCGATCCCCACGATCGGCATCGGGGCCGGGGCGGCCTGCGACGGGCAGGTGCTGGTGGTCGATGACATGCTGGGCCTGTTCACCGAGTTTCGACCGAAATTCGTCAAACGCTATGCCGATCTGGGACAGGCCGCCGATCAGGCCATCGCGGACTACGCCGCCGAGGTGCGCAACCGGACCTTCCCGGCGGACGAGCATTCCTTTGCCGATGTTCTGCCGACCAAGGGCGCCAAACCGTGACCCGGATCATCCGCACCTTGGCCGATCTGCGCCCCGTGGTGCGCGACTGGCGGGCGGCTGGCCAGACCATCGGCGTCGTGCCCACCATGGGCGCGCTGCATGACGGCCATCTGTCGCTGGCCCGCGCCGCCAAAGCCGATTGCACCCGCGTCATCACCACGATTTTCGTGAACCCCAAGCAGTTCAACAATCCCGATGACCTGAAAACCTATCCGCGCAGCGAGGCGGCCGATGTGGCGCTGCTGGCCACCGTCGGTGTCGATGTGGTGTTCATGCCCACCGCGGCCGAGGTCTACCCCGACGGCTTTGCCACTACGGTCACGGTCGGCGGTGTGTCCGAACCGCTGGAAGGCCGGATGCGTCCGGGGCATTTTGACGGCGTGGCGACGGTGGTGACCAAGCTTTTTGGCATGACCGAGGCGCATCGCGGCTATTTCGGCCAGAAGGACTGGCAACAATTGCAGGTCGTGCTGGGTCTGGTGCGCGATCTGAACCTGCCGGTGGTGGTCGTCGGCTGCGAAACGATCCGTGAGGCCGACGGGCTGGCCATGTCGTCGCGCAATCTGCGCCTGACGCCCGGGGGACGGGCCAAGGCGGGGGTGCTGTATGCGGCCATCACGGCGGCGGCCAAGGATATTCGCGCCGGGCAATCCGACCGGATGGCAATCCGCGAAGCGGCGGAACAACTGCGCGCGGTGGGGTTTGAGCGGGTGGAATATATCGAATTGCGCGACGCCGAAACGCTGATGCCGTCCGACGATCCACGCCGCGCCCGCCGGATGCTGGCCGCCGCCTGGCTGGACGGGGTCCGGCTGATCGACAACATCCCGGTCTAAGAATTTTCGCCGAATATTCCTGTCCCTCCGCCGACGGGATCAGAAGTCTTTGCGTCCGGCGACAAGTTGCGCAAGACTACCGCCAAAGCTTTTGCCGGGGACCGCGATTATCCGGCACCGGCCCATGTTAATTCATAAAACATTGCCTACATGGGGCAAGTGGTTCTAACGGAGGGTCCGATGGCCGATTTTGACGCACAGATTCAGGAAAGCCAGAAACAGGTGGCCGAGGCACAGGCCAAAATCTCGACCATCACCAACCGAATCGAGACGGCGCGCGCCAAGCTGGCCGCCGGTGAGGCGGCGGTGGACATTGAAAATGCCACGCTGGAGGATGTGAAAACCCACACCGACCTGATGAACGCCAATATTGCGGAACTGATCATGGGGCTGGACGATGTGACCGCCGGGTTCAGCGAAGAATTTGCCGAAATGCGGTCGAAAACCGGCTGGGAATCCTTCGTCGGGGTGTTTTCGGCGGCTCGGTCGGACTCGCTGCGGCAGGAACGTATGCGCACCGCGTCAGTTGATGACAAATTGCAGGATCTGATTGCGAAATCCGATGTGATCGTGCGGCTGTTGCAAGGCCAGTTGGACATGCTGAACGTCCAGAAAGCCAAGGTCGAGGTCAATCTGGGCGACACGCTGACCGAACGCGAAGGTGCCGTTTCGGCGCTGGAGGCGGTGCGCACCGAAGTCACCGCTATGGATCCGCGCATCATCGAGTTGGAAAACAAGATTTCGGTCGAACAGGATGCATCCGTCCGCACCCGTCTGGAAACCGATCTGGCCGCGATGAACGCCAAATACAACGCGCTTATCCAGGACGAACAGGTGCAGCTGGCGAAATCGCAAACGCTGGAGCGGTATATCGAAAAAGGGAAAACCTGGGTAGATTCACTAACCAATCAGGCCGCGACCCAGTTGGTTTTGATCAACAAGCTGCAAACCGACACCAAGCAGCGGGTGGTGCTGTATGATGCGCTGACCTCCAGCCTCAAGACCGCGCAGCAGCAGGACGTGGCGCACCGTATCAACGAGATTGGCGTCAAGACCGACCAGGAGGCGCAGGTTGCCATGGCGGCAATCGGGGCGGCGACCAATGACAAGATGGCCGACATGTTGGAAAGCCACGAAGGCAACATGATCTTTGCCCGCAAGATATTGGAGGACAAGGCCAAGGCGGATGAACGTTTTGCCCGCCGCTTTGCCGCCATCGTGGAAAAGCACGACAAGAACGCCTACGGGGAATAGATGGTGGTCGAGCTTAAGGAACAGCTCGTCACCGACCATGCCGAGTTGTACGACACCGCCACCGCAAGGCGCTATTTCGCCAAATTCGACCGCATCACCGGCCATCTGGCCCGCGTGGCAGGCGAGGTGGAGGCCGAGGGCCGCCTGACCCGCACCGAGGCGCGGATCTTGGGAAGATATCTGGCCGGGCTGACGGCCAGTTTCCGCGCCTTGTCGTACAAATACCTGATGACCGGTCTGGCCGAAGGAACCCCACGGCTGACCTTTGACCGCCATGATTCGGGTTTTCCGGTGGCGCAGGAACTGATGACCATGGCGGTGGACGCCGCGCAGGCGGGCAAGCATCTGCAAGGCATGGCGTCGGAAACCGAGTTGAAGGACCGCATGGTGCGCCAGATCCTGCGCGATCTGACCGCGCCCACCCAGTTGCAATTCGCCCTGTCGCAGCGCCTGTATTACGAGGCTTTGACGGCGGGGGGGCTGTTTTTGACCCGCAACGACCCCGATCTGCAATGGATCGAGGATGTGACCCGCGACGGCGCCCAGCGGCGGCATTTCCTGATCCATTGGGCGGTGTTCGACACCCAGACCAACCTGCCGGTGGTCTATCTTCTGGACGTGGAGGACAGCGGCAAAAAGGCCCTGCCCAACGACGACCGCCGCTGGCCGCTGGTCAGCCAAGGCCTGATGGCGCAGTCGGTGGGCGGCTTGAAACTGCTGACCATCGCCACCGGCTTTGACAAGGATTTCGAAGCGATCCACCCCAAACGTCTGCGCCGCCTGACGCTGGGGCCAATGCATTCCAACGATTTCACCCTGCAGTCCGGGCCGATCTCGCAGGTTCTGAAGGCTGCCAATGCCCCCGACGGCGAGGATTGGGCGCTGGTCTGGACGGTGGAGGATCTGGTGTCGGACCGCGAGGAAGCCCTGAAGGATGGCTGGTTTTCCACCGCCAACCGGCAGATCTGGAAGCTGAACGCGCTGGACGGTGTGGACACCGGCACCACGCGGACCGACCAGATGGTGATCCTGCCGGAAAAGGTGTTTCAGGCCATGGTGGAGGTGAAAGCCCCCGGTCTGGCGCGGATCCGAAAATTTGTGGTGGGGGCGGGCGGGCGGATATTGCCGGCGGTTTAGCGGACGGCGGGGCAAAAGGGGGGCGCTGCCCCCTACGGTTTCGCCCCCCCTTAACCGCAACCACGTGTTTGCGGTCTGACTATTTGGGTCAAAGTGAAGGGGATTTGCGCGTTCACCTTGGCGAAAATATCCCCGCCGGAGGCTTCTAAGGGCGGCGACTGGGTCGAAAGGGTAAAAGACGATGACGACACGCGACACGATGGAACTGCGCGAAGAAACGATCCGCGCACAGTATGACGCGGCCCTGGGCCTGATCACCGGCTTTGACCATGCGCCGCGTCTGGCCAAGCCAATAGAGGCGGCGCAGGTCGAACGATCGCCCGGGATCGGCACGCGGCCCCGGTTCCGATCGACCGTGCCGGGGATGGTGACGCGGTCCACGGCGCGCCCCGGCGGTGTGCGGATTGCCGAGCGGGTGGAGGGGTTGGGCGACGGGCTGCTGTCGCCGCTGCAAGCCTCGGCGTTGAACGCGCTGCGGCGCGGGGTGGCGGTGGCCTTGGCATTGGGCGAAACTTTTGCCGCCCAATCCGGGTTGGCCGAGTTGAAGAAGGCCAATCTTGAAGGCCGCCTGCCCGAAGCGCGCAAGGCCGAATTTACCGAACTTCTGGCCGCCGAGGCGCTGGCGGTGCTGTACACCTTTGCCAATGCCACG
>JANNBI010000126.1:0-4789 GCA_031385345.1 Paracoccaceae bacterium
CAGATGCAAGGCTTGCTGAAGCGGTGCTTCGACTTGCGGACGGTAGGCCGGGGCGGGCATATCGTCAAACTCATCCTCCATCTGCGCGGCGGGGGCCTGGAACAGATCGGGGGTCGGCTGCGGGGCGGCCATCGCGGCAACCTCGCGGCGCGGTTCAGGGGCCGGGGCAGCCGCCACCGGCGTCGCCTGCATCCCAAAGGCCGACTTCAACGGTTCGGCCATCGACCGACGGGCCACCGGCTGTTCGCCGCGCGCCTGACTGGCGTCGATGCCCGTGGCGACAACCGAAACCCGGATCATCCCCTCCATCGAGATGTCCAAGGTGGACCCGACGATGATATTTGCGTCAGGATCGACCTTTTCGCGGATGATATTCGCGGCCTCGTCCAATTCGAACAGCGTCAGATCATAGCCACCGGTGATGTTGATCAACACGCCTTTGGCGCCGTGCAGGCTGATTTCGTCCAGAAGCGGGTTGGCGATGGCTTTTTCAGCCGCCTGAACTGCGCGGTCGTCGCCGCTGGCTTCGCCGGTGCCCATCATTGCCTTGCCCATCTCGTCCATCACGGCGCGCACATCGGCAAAATCAAGGTTGATCAGGCCGGGGCGCACCATCAGATCGGTCACACCCTTGACGCCCTGATACAGCACGTCATCGGCCATCGCGAAGGCATCGGTAAAGGTTGTACGCTCATTTGCCAGCCGGAACAGATTCTGGTTCGGGATCACGATCAGGGTATCGACGACCTTTTGCAGGGCGGCAATGCCCTCTTCGGCCTGACGCATCCGCTTGTTGCCTTCGAACTGGAAGGGCTTGGTCACCACGCCCACGGTCAGCACACCCAATTCGCGCGCCGCTTGCGCGATGATCGGGGCCGCACCAGTACCGGTGCCGCCGCCCATCCCCGCAGTGATGAAACACATATGCGCGCCGGCCAGATGATCAACGATCTCTTCGATCGTTTCCTCGGCAGCGGCGGCCCCCACGGTCGGACGCGCGCCGGCGCCCAGACCCTCGGTCACTTTCAGGCCCATCTGGATGCGCACCCCGGCCCGCGACTGGCTAAGCGCCTGCGCGTCGGTGTTGGCGACCACAAATTCGACCCCTTGCAGGTCTTTGTCGATCATGTTGTTGACCGCGTTGCACCCGGCACCGCCGACGCCAAAAACGGTGATGCGCGGCTTAAGCTCTTCGCGCAGCGGAGTCATCGTCAGGTTCAATGTCATTCTTTAATCCGCCTGTCATTTTTGCCCTGAGGGAGCGCCGCAAGGTCCGTTTCTTTGGCCAAAGTCCCCTGTCCCCGGGGGAAGCCTGTCGAATTATCCCCAATTCTATCCACAGATCCGGTCAAGGTCACGCAAAAAAGCGTTTAGACCCCACAAAATATAGGGTTTGTGGCGCTGAAAGCAGCGTTATCTTGCCGAAGATGCTGGATATGGTGGTCTACCAATTGTCCTTGAACCATCTGAAGGCCCGTTTGATCGACCGGGCGGGATAGCGTTCGGCGGGAATGTCGAAATCCCACCATTCATCTTGCGGATGGGCCGCGAACAGGCACAGGCCCACCGCCGCCGAAAACGCCGGGCCGGTGGCGGCCTGCGGCAGTCCCTGCACGCGCAAGGGCCGCCCCATGCGGACGCGCTGGCCCAGAATGCGGCTGGCCAGCCCGTCCAACCCCGGGATCTGGCTGGCGCCTCCGGTCAGCACGATCTGCTGGCTGGGCAGGTCGCTGAACCCGGCCACGTCCAGCCTTGCGCGCACATCCTCCAGAATTTCTTCGACGCGCGGACGCATGATGCCGATCAGTTCTGTGCGGCTGATCTGGCGGCGGTCCTTTTCCCAGTCGCCGCTGTCGCCGCCCATTTCGATCATGTCGCGGTCATCCATGCCCGTCGCATGGACCCCGCCATGTTTGGTCTTGATCCGCTCGGCCACGGCAATCGGCACCTGCAAGCCTTTGGAGATATCCGAGGTGACGTGATCCCCCCCCATGCGCACCGCATCGGCAAAAATCATGTGCTTTTTCATGAAGATCGAAATGCCGGTGGACCCGCCGCCCATATCGACGCAGGCCGCGCCAAGTTCCTGCTCATCCTCGACCAAAGACGACATCCCCGCCACATAGGCCGAGTTGGCAATGCCCGCCAATTCCAGATCGCAGCGCTTGATGCAGTACAAGACGTTTTGCACCACCGTCGCATCGACCGACAGAAGATGCATGTCGCAGGCCAGACGGTTGCCGATCTGCCCGCGCGGATCGCCAAGGCCGGACCGGTGATCCAGCGCGAAATTCACCGGCTGGGCATGCAGAACCTCGCGGCCGTGGCCCAGATCGGGCGTGTCGCAGGCCGCTAGAACCCGCGCCACGTCGTCGTCACTGACCACCGAATCTTCCAGATGCAGATCCCCGGCCAGACCATAGCTGCGCGGTTCCGCCCCCGAAAACGCCGCGATAACGTGATCGACGCGCACCGCCGCCATCTTCTGCGCCGCCTGCACGGCGGTGCGGATCGCCCGCTCCGTCTCGTTCATCACCGAAATTTCACCGAACCGCACCCCGCGCGACCGCGTGGTCGCCGCCCCGATCACCCGGAAATTCGACTGCCCGGCCATCGGGCCGATGCCGTCCTGATCGCCCCGGTCTTCAAACCCGTCAAAGCGCAGGATCAGGCAGGCGATCTTCGAGGTGCCGATGTCCAAAATCGCCAGAACCCCGCGCTGAACGGCGGCGTGACGCATATGGCGCATGGCGCGTTGGGATTGGTAAAGATCGGTCATAGGTCACTCTCCACGGGCGTTTCTTCTTGTGTTTCAATACCGTTCAGCGTCGCCCAGGCTTGCGGCGACAGCCGCAGCGTGGGGCGCTGTTCAAATCGCAGGTCAATGGTCAGCACGTCGCGGGCCAGAATATCCTCGGCCGCGTCCAGGGCCAGCAGGCGGTCAAGCGCCGCCACGGGCTGATGTTCGGGCAAAAGGATGGTCTGGTCGCGGTCCAAAATCAGGTTCCAGCGCCGATCCCCGACCCGCACCAACCCGCGCAGCCGGTCGCTGATCGGTTGCGCGGCCTCAAACACGGCAATCGCTTCGGAGGCGGCGGTGTCGGCGCCGTCGCCCGCGATCAGCGGCAGATCGGCGCGGTCAACGCGCGACCCCAGACCCGCCACGCGGTGCCCGGTGCCATCCAGCAGCATCAATTCCCCACCCGACCGCCAGACCAGCGTTGGCACCCGCTCGGTGATCAAGACCTGCAAGACGCCGCCACTGCGCACCCGCACAAGGGCCGAGTCCACAGCGTCCAGGCTTTCAATCTTTTCGCGCGCGACGTCCAGATCCAGATCGAACGACGACAGCGGCAGCCGCAACCCCAGCTTGGCGCGCACTGCATCGGCCAGTTCGGGCGAGGCCCCCTCGACCCGGATCAGCGACACGCGGAATTCAGGGCGGTTTTCAAACTGCTCGCGCAGGTCGGTGAAGGTGGCGGCGATAGCACCCCGCCGTTCCGCCGATCCCAGAACCCCCGCGACCAGCGCCAGCACCGCCAATGTCGGCAGGCCGTAGCGGAAGGTCGCGCGGAAGGTCGGCGTCAACCAAAGGCGCTGCATCCGGTAAGCCCAGCGCGACGGGGCCGGATCACGGCGCAGGGCGGGGTGACGGCTTACCGATTGCATGATGCGTCCTTTACCATCCAGTCGCACAGTTGCGCGAAACTGATCCCCAGATGCCGCGCCTGTTCCGGCGCCAAAGAGGTCGGCGTCATCCCCGGCTGGGTGTTGGTTTCCAGCAGGATCAGACCCTTCAACCCCCGGCTCTCGTCCCAGCGCAGATCGGTGCGGCTGACACCCCGGCACCCCAGCGCGTGATGCGCGCGCAGGGCATAATCCATGCAAGCCTCAGTGATCTCGTCGGGGATCTGCGCCGGCAGAACATGCCGCGATCCGCCGGTTTTGTATTTGGCATCATAATCATACCAGCCGTCGGTCAGGATGTCGGTGACGCAAAGTGCTCGGTCCCCCATCACGGTGCAGGTCAATTCCCGCCCCGGCGCATAGGTTTCCACCATCACCACTTCGGGCATGTCATCCGACAGGCGCGGCGCGTTGGACCCGGGATGCACGATATAGACCCCGACTGACGACCCTTCGTTGTTGGGCTTGACCACATAGGGCGGCGGCAGGACATGACCCTTGGCCACATCTTCGCGCCGCGCAAGTTTGGAGGCGACAACCGGCAGACCCGCCGCGATGTAGATCTCTTTGGCGCGCGCCTTGTCCATCGCCAAAGCCGAGGCGAGGATGCCCGAATGCGTATAGGGGATGCGCAGCCATTCCAGCAGGCCCTGCACCGCACCATCTTCGCCCCAGCGACCATGCAGCGCGTTAAAGACAACATGGGGCGCGATTTCGGTCAAGCGTGTGGCAAGGTCCGGGCCACAATCGACCGCGACCACCTGATACCCTGCCTCACCAAGTGCCGCAGCGCATTCGCGCCCAGAGACCAGAGACACCTCCCGCTCTGCGGAAGGCCCACCCATCAACACCGCCACTTTGGAGACTGCTCTGCTCGAACCGCCTGCCATTTACTGCCTTATCCGGGACTTATCTGCCCCGTGATCTTTATTGATTACGCCCGGTCGCCGTGTGCCCGTACACCGATGCGCATAATTTCCCACTCTAGCGTGATACCGCGCTGTTTGAAAACTGTTTTTCGCACCAGCTCTCCCAAATCTTCCAGATCGGCGGCGCTGGCCCCCCCGGCGTTGATCATGAAATTGGAATGCATCTCGCTCAT
>JANNBI010000129.1:0-10093 GCA_031385345.1 Paracoccaceae bacterium
GAATCCCGCCGAAAAGGCCCTGACATGACCCGCTATGCCGCCGCCGCCCTGCAAGACTTTGCCCTGAACCTGTTCACCGCCGCCGGCTTGACGCAAACCCTCGCCGCCCCCGTCGCCCGCTATCTGGTGGAGGCGGATCTAATGGGCCATGACACCCATGGTCTGGCGCTGGCACCCTGGTATCTGTCTGACATCCTTGACGGTCATCTGCGCTACGACGGCGGACCACGCCTGCTGCGTGACAAGGGCGCGGCGCTGGCCTGGGACGGCGGCCATTTGCCGGGCGCGTTTCTGGTGGTGCAGGCGATGGATCTGGCGATTGACCGCGCCCGGCAATTTGGCACTTGCACCATCGCAGTCGGCGGGGCGCACCACATCGGCGCATTGGCGGCCTATCTGCACCGCGCCACCGATCTGGGATTGATGGCTTCCCTGGCCTCCTCCAGCCCCAATGCCGCCTCGGTCGCGCCCTTTGGCGGTGTCAGCGGGGTCTTCACGCCCAACCCGGTCGCCCATGGCATCCCCACGCCCAAAGGCCCGATTCTGATCGACATTTCCGCATCAATCACCACCAATAACATGTCGCAACGCCTGATCCGAGAGGGGCGGATCTATCCCGCGCCTTGGGTTCTGGACGCGGATGGCAGCCCCAGCAACGACCCCGCCATGCTGACCAAAGGCGGCACCTTGCTGCCCACGGGCGGGCTGGATCATGGCCAGAAAGGCTATGGTATGGCCCTTCAGGTCGAGGCGCTGACCCAAGCCCTGTCCGGGATCGGCCGCGCCGATCTGCCCGGCGGCACAACCTGCGCCTTTACCGTTCAGGTCTGGGATCCCGAGGCTTTTGGTGGAACCGAGGCGTTCTTGCGCCAGACCGGCTGGCTGGCAGAGGCATGTCTTGCGACGCCGCCGCGCCCCGGTGGCCCGCCCGTACGCCTGCCCGGTCAGGCCGCGCTGGCCCGCAAGGCGGCGGCGCTGGCGGATGGCGTGCCTTTGTACCCGTCCATCCTGCCTGCCCTGTCCGACCATGCCGCAAGACTGGGTGTCCCGCTGCCAGCCCCTATGTGATCGCCGCTAAACCGCGCGGAAATCTTCGGCCTGCGTGGTCATCCGCCAGCCCACCCGGTCCGGTACATCCGCGACCAGAAGCGTCGGCTGTCGCCCGGCCTGCGCCAGAATCTCGCCATGCGGACCGGCAATCAGCGACCCGCCGACATAGGTCAGATCGCCCTCTGCCCCGCAATAATTGGCATAGACGATGGTGACGCCGTAATTCGCCGCCATAGCGGGCACGGTGTGGCGCACCACATGGTCAAAGGGGTCCATATTGGCGGTCGGTACCAGAATGACCCGCACCCCTTGCGCCGCCAAAGCCGCGATATGGGGGGCAAATTCAACGTCATAGCAGATCAGCAGCGCCGCCTTCTGCCCGTTCAGGTCAAAGGTTTCATAGGCGGCACCCGGCGTGTAAATCGCCTTTTCGCGCGGCCCATACAGCTGCATTTTGTGATAGCGCGCCAAGGTCTGACCCTGCGCATCAATGGCCAGCGCGGTGTTGAAAACCTGCGCGCCGTCACGTTCCGCATAGCCCAGAACCAGCCCGCATCCTGCATCCCGGCAGATCCCGGCAATCCGGCCCAGCGCCGGATCATCCCCGGCCAGCGCCAAAGCCGCAAGGTCTGGATGGTTGTATCCCGGCAAAAACGATTCAGGCAGGACCAGCATATCGGCCCCCATCGCGCCCGCCGCCTGCGCCGCCCGCCTGATACCGATCAGGGCCGCGCCAATGTTTCCCATTGGGGAAAAGTCCTGCCAAAGGGCAAGCCGCATGATGTTTCCTTTGGATGAAAGGGCAAGCCCCGCAGGAAGATCCCACGGGGCCGGGAGTTATTTTTTCAGATTGGTCCAGATCGCATCATACATTTCCTGCACGTTCTGGTCGCAGGCCTGCACGAACACCCCCGGCGTTGCATCCGCTGGCGGGTTGTTTTCCGGGCTGGTTTTGATCGCCTCGTCCAGAAAAGGCTCCACCCCCATCACACCTGATGTATAGGCCGCGTAATTCGTCAGCGCCGCCGCATTTTCGGGAACCAGCAGAAAGTTCATGAACTTCAACGCGTTGTCGCGGTTCGGCGCATTGGCCAGCAGAACCATGTTGTCCATCCAGACCACGTTGCCCTCGGTCGGATAGGAATATTCGATATTCGCACCCTCGGCCCGCGCCTTGGCCGAAAACCCGTTATAGATCATACCCGCCGCCGCATCGCCCGACACCAGCACATCCTTGGCAATGTCCGACCCAAAGCTGGCCCAATCGGCCTTGGCCGTCACCAACATCTCGCTCAGCGCTTTCAACTGCGCGCGGTCGGTGGTGCATTGCGGAATGCCCAGATACAGTGAGCCCAAGACCAGAACCTCGTTCTGGCTGTCCAGCACGTTGATCTTGCCCTTCAACTCCGCCGGGGGGTTGAAGATGATCCCAAGGCTGGAGATATCACCCGGATAGACATCACGGTTCACCGAAAACGCCGTCGTGCCCCACTGATACGGGATCGAATGCGTGCGGCCGGGGTCAAAGGCCACGTCCAGCCACTGCGGCGCGATATTGGCGTAATTCGGCATCTCGGCCGGGGTGAAACTGTCCAACATCCCCTCGGCCGCCATGATCCCGACCATGAAATCGGCTGGAACCGCCACGTCATATTCGCCCAGCTTGCCCGCCTTTAGGGATGCGAGCATGGATTCGTTGCTGTCATAGGTGTCCATCGTCACCTCGACACCGGTTTCAGCCTCAAACTTGTCGATCAGATCCTGCGGCAGATATTCGAACCAGTTGTAAATCTTCAACTGGCCCTCGGCAAAAGCGGGTCCGGCAAACAGCACGGCAGCGGTACACAGCAGGCGTTTCATGGCAGTTGCTCCTTGATGAAGATGGGTCACGCGGTCACGCGCCCCTTGCGGTTGATCAGATAGCTGACGGTTACAAACAGGATCGACACCACCAGCATCAGCGTCGAAATCGCCATGATGTTGGGCTTGATCCCCTGTTTGACCGATCCGAAAATCGCCGTGGGCAGGGTTTCCATTCCTGCGCCCTTGACGAAATTGGTGATGATGAAATCGTCCAGACTGATGATGAAGGCCAGAAGATAGCCCGACAGGATCCCCGGCGCCATCAGCGGCAACAAGATCAGCCGGAACGCCTGACCCTTCGTCGCATAAAGATCGCGCGCCGCCACTTCATAGGTCGCCTCGATCCCCTGCAAACGGGCAGCGATCGGCAGATAGGCAAAGGGAATGCAGAACACCGTATGCGCGATCAGGATGGTCAAATAGCCGGTCGTCAGCCCGATGGCCGAGAAAAAGATCAGAGTCGCCACCGCGGTCACGATTTCCGGCACCATCAGCGGCAGGTTGATCAGCGCGAAGGTGGCCGATTTTCCGGCAAACCGCCCGCCGCGCACCATGGCCACCGCAGCGGCGACCGCGATGGCGGTGGCCGTCGTTGCCGCCAGCAGCGCGATGGTGATCGAATTCCACGCCGCGCCGCGAAAGCGGTCCGCCTCCAGCCCGGTAAAGACATCGACATACCAGCGCAGCGACAGCCCCCCCCATTGCGTGATCGAGGCGGAATCGTTGAAGGAATAGACCGTGACCACCACCAAGGGCGCATACAACACGATCAGGCACAGGATCGTCATCGCTAGAAAGCCGGGATAATGGCGCAGACCCTTCATGTCCGGCCCCCCTTTGATTGGGCGCGGGCGTAGAACATCAGCACCACCAGAACCAAACTCATCAAGATCATCGCCACCGCCGACCCGAAAGGCCAGTTGCCTTGGGTGCCCTTGAACTGCTCTTCGATCAAGGATCCGATCATAAATGTCTTGGCCCCGCCCAACAGATCCGGCGCCAGAAAGGCCCCAAGCGACGGCACAAACACCAGAATGCACCCCGCGACGATACCCGGTCGCACGACCGGCAAAACGATCTCGCGCAGAACCACCCAGCGCGAGGCGTAAAGATCCGCCGCCGCCTCGGACAGGGTGAAGTTATAGCGCTCGACCGCCGCATAGATCGGCAGCACCATGAACGGCAAATAGCTGTAAAACAGCCCCAACAGCACCGCACCATTGGTGTTGATCAGCGTCAGCGGGCTGTCGATCAGACCCGTGCCCATCAAGGCATCGTTCAACGGACCATTGTCGCGGATCAGAAATTTAAGGCTGACCGTGCGGATCAGCAGGTTCACCCAATAGGGAATCGTGATCATGAACAGCCAGATCCCGCGCGTCTTTTCGGGCCGCGTCGCGATGAACCAAGCGGTCGGAAAGCCCACCACCAGACAGATCAGCGTCGCCAGAAACGCCTGCCAGATCGACCGACCAAAGATCGTGACATAGGTCCATTCGATCTGCGCCGGCTCGTCCCCAAACAAGCCGCGCGTGATGAAAAACTGGTCATAGGCGGCCAGACTGAACTCCCAGATCACGCCACCGCGAAATTCCTTGGTCAGGAACGAATAGACCGCCATGACCAGAACCGGGACCAGCAGAAAGGCCCCGATCACCAGCCAGGTCGGCCACAACAGCCGGAACGGCACCCGGCCCGGCACCTCGGTCGCGTCGGTCTGGGGCAGGATCGCGGCCATCAGCCCGCCAAAAGGCGCGCCGCACCTTCCTCAAAATGCAACCCAACGCGGTCGCCGGGTTGCGGCACCGCGATGCGCGCCGCGTTCTGCATCCGCACCGTCAGACTGCTGCCTCCCGGCGCCCGCGTGATCACCTGCAAATCGGTGCCCAGATAGATCACCCGTTCGACAAGCACGCTCAGTTCACCGTCGGCCCCGACAATCGCGATCCGCTCTGGCCGGATCGACAGAGTTTGCGCGCCCCGCCCCAACCCCGCCGCCGCACAGCGCAGCCGATGGCCGCCGGGCAGAACCACCTCGGCCACATCGCCGTTGACCTCTGCCACATCGACCGCCAAAAGATTGGTTTCGCCAATGAAATCAGCGACAAAGCGGTTGACGGGCGCCTCATAGATATCCTGGGCCGTGCCGATCTGCTGCACCTGTCCCGCGCTCATCACCGCGATACGGTCCGACATGGTCAGCGCTTCTTCCTGATCATGCGTCACGAAGATAAAGGTGATGCCCGTCGTCTCTTGCAGGGTTTTCAATTCGACCCGCATGGCCTGCCGCAGCTTCAGATCCAGCGCGGACAGCGGTTCATCCAGCAACAAAACCTTGGGCGCCGGGGCCAGCGCCCGCGCCAAAGCCACCCTTTGCTGCTGCCCGCCCGACAATTGCGCCGGCATCCGCTGCGCAAAGTCCTGCAAATGCACCATGTCCAGCATCTCGCCCGCCCGTTTGCGCCGCGCGGGCAGATCCATCCCCTTCATCTTCAGCCCGAAGGCCACATTGTCGATCACCGACATATGGGGAAACAGCGCGTAATTCTGGAACACCGTGTTGACCGGACGCAGGTTCGGCTCCAGCGCCGCGATATCCTGCCCGAACAACCGGATAGAGCCTTGGGTCGTCCCTTCAAACCCGGCGATCATCCGCAGCAGCGTGGTCTTGCCACACCCCGACGGCCCCAGCAGAGTGAAAAACTCATTGTCACCAATCGACATGGACACATCGTTCAGCGCCACGAAGGGGCCGAACCTTTTGCTGACCCCGTCAATTTCGATGGCTTTGGTCATCCGCTGGCATACCCCCGATTTTGTCGTATAGAGATATAGGTCGCAGTTTCAGGGGGTATATACCCCCAGAGAGGTATGACATGGACCCCCTGCCCAACAACGCCGAACTTCCTCTGGCCGAGGCGATCCGCCTGCTGGGCGCGCCGGGCTTTGAACCGGCCCTGCAACAGCTGTTCCGCAGTCTGATCGCCCATGACAATCTGGTGATCCTGATCTATCGCCAATCCGGCCCGCCGCAGATCTTGTACACCCAGACCGACCTGCCGCAAGTCTTTGCGCAGCTGCACGGCACCTATACCGACGGCGCTTATCTGCTGGATCCCTTCTATGATCTGCACCTGCGCCGCGTCCCCGAAGGCAGCTATCGCCTGCGTGACATCGCGCCCGACGCCTTTCAGCGCAGCCGGTATTTTCTGGAATATTACGACCAGACCACTTTGGTGGACGAGGTCGGCTTCATCGCCTATCCGACGCCCGGCGTGTCGCTGACCCTGTGTCTGGGCCGCGACAAATCCACCGGTCAGCCCTTTACTGCCCGCCAGATAGAGGCGTGTCAACGCCTTGCCCCGGTCCTGACTGCGCTGGCCAACCGTCATTGGTCGGGCGTGACCGACCGCCCCGGTCCTGCCGATGACACCGCCGAAATGCTGATCCGCGCCGCATGGTCCACCCATGCGATCCGCCTGTCGCGCCGTCAGGCAGAGGTGGCCATGCTGATCCTGCGCGGCCATTCGTCGGTTTCGGTGGCGCTGCGGCTGGGCGTGTCGGCGCAAACCGTGAAGGTTTTTCGCAAGCAATTGTACAGCCGGTGCAGCATTTCCTCGCAGGCAGAGCTGTTCGCCATGATGCTGCCCTTGCTGAAAGGTGCGCTTTAACCCGTCGTGTCGCGCAGCCGGGCCAGCGCCGTGGACCGCCCGAAGGCCAGTTGCGCCGCGCCGCGCGCCACCTCCATCTGGACGGTCTGACGCGCCAAAAGCTGGTTCACCTCGGCCCGGCGCAGATCAGCCCAGCGTTGAAACCGGATCTCGGCCTCGGCCGCAGCAACCGGATGCAGGTCGCTGGCCGGAAAGAGCCGGTTCAGATCGGCCAGATGCGCCAGACTGTCGTCGCGCGCGCGGGCAATCGCGCGCAGATCGGCAAGTTGCGCATCCAGTACCATCTGCGCCAGCCCCTGCAACTGCGCCAGTTTTTCACGCGCCGCACCTGTCATCTTTGGCAGCCTGTCATCTTTGCCAGCCCTTCGCCTTCACCCGCATCGCCTCGGCAAAGCGGATCGCGGCGGCCACGGCGCGGAAGTGATCGGCGCGGATCGGTTTGCCCACTTCAACCGTGGCGAAAATCGCCCGCGCGGTTGGCGGATCGCGGTGCAATGGCACACCATGTTCCGCCGCCCGCTCGCGGATTTTCGCGGCGATTTCATCCGCCCCCTTGGCGACAAGGATCGGGGCGGACTTGTCCCCCCGCTTCCATTTCAACGCCACCGCGTAATGGGTCGGGTTGACGATCACCACATCCGCCTTGGCCACATCCGCAAGCATCTGATTCTGCGCAATTTCCTGCCCCCGCATCCGGCGCTGCATCTTCACATGCGGATCGCCTTCGCTGTCCTTCATTTCGTCCATCAGCTCTTTGCGCGACATCCGGTTGCGCATCAGGTGCTGAAACACCTGCCAACCATAGTCGATGCCGCCGACCAGTACCGCAAACAGCAACGCCAGCATCAGAAACTGACCCATCATGTCCAGCATAACCACGGTCGATTGCGCGGGCGTCATGCGCAGACTTGCCATGATCTCTTCGGCCTTGCTGTGGGTGAACACGACCAACAGGATCGAAATCGCCGCCAGTTTCACCGCGCTTTTGCCGAACTGAAACAGCCCCTCCTTGCCGAATTTCTGTTTGGCAATCGACAGCGGAGAGATTTTCGACAACTTCGGCGCGACCCGGTCAGGGGCAAAGACCGTGGCCTGTTGCAGCACCGCGACCAGAACCACAAACACCACCGGCAGGATGAAAAACGGCGCCAGCGGCCATAGCAGGCTGACCCCGATCCCGGTTAAGGACGCACTTGGGGCCAGCATCAGCCGTGGCGCCAGACGGTCCGCGCCGTCCAGCAGGCCCTGCGCCGCCAGCCCGGTCTGCGACAAGGCATCGGGGCCAAAGATCAGCGCCGCCGCCAACAATCCGGCCAACGACCCCGCGCCATACAGATCGGTTGAGGCCGGGATCTCTCCCTTGCGGCGCGCTTCGTCCAACCTGCGTTGCGACGGCTCGTGGGACTTTTCGTCGTCATTGTCCTCGCTCATTTTTCCACACTCATGGCGGGGGGCGGAAGGGCTGGGCCAGAAAGGCGTCAAACGCTTCGCGCCAGATGGTCAACAACAAGGGTGCGGTCAGCAGCATCAGCATCAGCGCGCCGCCAGTCAGCAAAGGCGCGCCGACCATGGTCACCATCAGCTGCGGCATTGCCCGATTGATCACCCCCAGCGCCAGATTATACACGACAGAAGCCAGAACGAAGGGCGCCGACAGACTGAAAGACAGCGCAAAAGACGCCGTGATCTGCGCGATGCCCCATTGGCTGACATCGGATTGCCACAGCGGCGCGCCAGCGGGAAGCATCTGATAGGACAGGATAAAAAAGCTTGCGATCTTGACATGCAGCCCCGCGATGACCGCCAGCGCAAGCGCGGCCATGGTCAGCAGGTTGCCCATGGCGGGCTGCGGCTCCGGTCCGGTGCCGCCGAACAGCTGCGCCAAAGACATCGCATTGGCGGCAATCGCTCCGGCGGTCTGCAGCGCCAGAATGAACAGCCGCAACCCGATCCCCAGCATCAGGCCGACCAGAACCTCGGCCCCGGCGGCCAACAGTCCGGGCGGGGCGCTGTCCGGCGACAGGCTGGCTGGCAGGACAATGGCGGTGAACACCAGCGCCAACGCAAGCCGGACCCGTTGCGGTACCAGCGTCTCGCCAAAGGCCGGCATCAGCGCCATCGCCGCCCCCACCCGCAAGAACACCAGCAGCGCCGCCCATAGCCAATCCTGCGACAGGCCGGACATCTGGGTGGCGATCCGCAAGATTTGGTCCATCAGGCGGCCACGACGCCGACGAGGGCGGGACGCGCCTCCATCCCGATTTCCTCATAGGACAGGACGGGCACCGACAGCCCCTTGGCCACCGTCACGGTGCGCAAGAACCGCCGCCGCAGGGTCGATGTGACCAGCGCCGGAAAATTCCCGCCCTCGGCTGCCTTCTGGAATTTCTCTGCAATGGCATTTGCGAGTTTTGAAAATTGATCCGGCGGCAGGGCCACATCGCGCAAGCCCCTGTCGCCGTCGATCTGATGGGCGGCAAAGGTCTTTTCCCATTCCGGGGCCAGTTGAATCAGCGGAATGGTCCCATCCTCGCGCTTCAACTCGGCCACCAGTTGGAAACCCAGCCGTTGACGCACATGTTCCGCCACCGCCTCGGGCGAACCAAGCCCCCGCGCCTCGGCCGCCGATTCCAGGATCAGTGGCAGGTTGCGGATCGACACCCGTTCTTCCAGAAGCAACCGCAACACTGTCAACAGCAATTCAACCGAGACCTTTTCCGGCACCAATTCGTCCAGCAGCCGCCGGTTCGCCTCGGCCCGCGACGGGTCGGTGACGCGGGTAAACTCCTCCAGCAATCGGCGCAAACCGCGCAGGGACAACAGACGCGCCAGATTGTTGCGGATCACCTCCAGCAGATGGGTGGCCAGAACCTCTGGCGCGGAGACGACTGTCAGGCCCCGCAGCGCCGCCTCTTCCTGATCATCGACCAGAATCCAGCGTGCCGGGGCGCCGTAGACCGGCTCTTTTACGTCCAGCCCATCCGGGGCCGTAACCCCATCGGTCAACAAAACAAGCGCGCGGTCCGGGATCAGCCGGTCCTTGACCCGTTCGACCCCCTGCAACTGGATCCGGTAGGTGCCGGGCGGCAAGGTGGCGTCATCGGTCAGCCGGATTTCTGGCAGGATCATTCCATACTGCGCCGCGACATGGTTGCGCATATTGGTGATCCGCGCGTCCAGCCCGGTGCCGGGATCCAGCACCATCGCCACCAGATTCGGCGCAAATTCGATGTGGATGTCGTCGAAATCCAGAATATCGCCCAAGGTTTTGCGCGGCGCGGGCGGGACGAGTTCGGCCGGGGGCACCGCACGGATCGCCTGCCGACTGGCCGCCCGATAGGCGCAATACCCCAGAATCGCCGCTCCCGAAACGAACGGCAGAAACGGCATCCCCGGCACCAGCGCGAACAACAGCATCAGCGCCGCCACCGTCCCCAAAGCGCCCGGATAGCGGCCAAGCTGGGCAAAGAACGACACATCCGTCGCCTCCTCCTTACCGCCCCGCGCCA
>JANNBI010000162.1:0-18857 GCA_031385345.1 Paracoccaceae bacterium
CGTTGATGCCTACGTGCATTTCGTGGGCGTCAAATCACCGCTAGAGGCGATTGCATCGTCGTTGACTGAACTTTTCGCACCGAACCTGCATGAGGAACGGATCGCGGGCATGTTGAAACACTATGACTTCATCAATCCTTCGGTGATGACCTATTTTCAGCGCCGTCTAGAACAGGCCCCGCAGGATGCGGGCTTTGCACTGGACTATGTCCGGCAGCATGCCCAGACGCCGGAACAGCGCCAACAGGTCTGTGATGCGCTGATCTTCAAGACCAATGTGCTGTGGGTCCAGTTGGATGCGCTTTATCACGCCTATGTCGAAGGGCATCCGCCCCCCGGCGTTTTTGTATCCGAAGTTCCATGATGGACCAGACCGCCCGCAAGGCACGGCCGGTTCTGGACGTCGCCAGCCGCCCCATCTTGCCGCGCCACGTCAAGCTGCGCTTTGACAAAGCGCGTGACCGCTGGGTGATCCTCGCGCCAGAGCGGGTTCTGGTACCGGACGACATCTCGGTCGAGGTTTTGCAGCTTTGTGACGGGCAGCACAGCGTGGCCGACATTGTGGCGATCCTTGCTGCCAAATACGCCGCAGATGCCGACCTGATCCAGACCGACTGTCTGGCCCTTTTGCAGGACCTTGCCGACAAGGCCTTTCTTCTGACCGTATCGGAGCCGCTTTCATGACCGACCAAACCTCGCCCGTCGCCGATTTCCAGCTTGTCACCCGCACCGGCGAAGATGCGGCGCAGCACGCAACCTATGGCATCCCGCTGGCGGTGCTTGCCGAACTGACCCACCGCTGCCCGCTGCAATGCCCCTATTGTTCCAACCCCTTGGAGATGGAGGTTGCCTCGCAGGAGCTGACCACCGCCGAATGGTGCAACGTCATGGACGAACTGGCCGAAATCGGGGTCTTACAGATCCACTTTTCAGGAGGCGAACCGACAGTGCGCAAGGATCTGACCGACCTTGTCCGTCATGCCACCAAGGTCGGGCTCTATTCCAACCTCATCACCTCTGCCGTCATGCTGACCAAGGCGCGGTTGCAGGATCTGGCCGATGCCGGGCTCAGCCATGTGCAGATCTCGGTGCAAGGAGCGGAAGAAGGTCTGGCCGACCGTGTCGGCGGGTTCAAAAACGGACATGCAAAAAAGCTTTTGGCGGCGCGCTGGACGCGCGAGGTGGGCCTGCCCCTGACCCTTAACGCCGTGATGCACCGTCAGAACCTACACCAGCTGCCGCAGATCATCGATCTGGCGGTGGAGCTTGATGCCGACCGACTGGAGGTTGCAAACGTCCAGTATTACGGCTGGGCGCTGAAGAACCGCGAGGCGCTTATCCCCAGTTTCGCACAGGTCGAAGAGACGAACCGCATCGTTTCACAGGCACAGGAACGGTTGGCCGGGGTTCTGGATATCGACTACGTCGTCCCCGATTACTACGCCCAGCGTCCGAAGCAATGCATGGGCGGTTGGGGGCGCCAGTTTTTCAATATCTCGCCTGTGGGGAAGGTTTTGCCGTGCCATGCCGCGGAATCCATCACCGGAATGGAGTTCGATTCGGTGCGTGGCAACAAATCGATCCGCTGGATCTGGGACAACTCGGACGCGTTCAACAAATACCGCGGGACCGGCTGGATGCCCGAGCCGTGCAAATCCTGCGACTTCAAAGAGGTCGATTTTGGCGGCTGCCGCTGTCAGGCCCATGCGCTGACCGGATCGGCGGGCAATACCGATCCTGCCTGTGCCAAATCCCCGCTGCACGCCGACATCTTTGCCCGCGCCGCGACCGAGGCCGCTGGGGCAAAGGACCGCTTTACCTATCGCAACTTTTCAGGCGGCACGCCTGAGGATGAGGTTTCGTGACCGCTGACGAAGTGTCCCCTGCGGGATTCTTTCTGGACGTCGGCGATGGTCATCAGCTTTGGGTCGAGGTTCAGGGCGCACCTGACGGGATTCCGGCCGTTTTCCTGCATGGCGGCCCGGGGGGCGGGTTTCAGCCAGCCAATCAGGCACTGTTCGCTACGTCGCGCTTTCGCACCGTGTTTTTTGATCAGCGCGGCGCGGGGCGCAGCTTGCCGCGCGCCGGTTTGCAGCACAACACCACTGCCCATCTTGTTGCCGACATGGAACGCCTGCGCCTGCATTTCGGGTTTCAAAAATGGCTGATCATCGGGGGATCCTGGGGGGCAACGCTGGCGCTGGCCTATGCGCAGTCCTTTCCTGACCGGGTTTCGGGCCTGATCCTGCGCGCCGTGTTTCTGGGAACTGGGGCCGAATTGGACTGGGCCTTTGGCACCGGGTTGCGGCAGTTTCACCCGGCTCTCTATCAGGATTTTCTTGCCGCCTTACCCGTGGCAGAACGTGCCAATCCCCTGCCCAACTACTATCGCCGCATTCTTGATCCTGACCCCGCCGTGCACCTGCCCGCTGCCCTCGCCTGGCATGACACCGAACGCATCCTTTCTGAAATCAACCCGCCCGCCACAAGACTTGACCCACCATCCGACCGTCCCCGCCCCAATTCGCCGTATCTTGAAGCGCATTACTTTTCGCAGGGGTGTTTTCTGCAAGACCGGGACCTGCTGCAAAATGCCACGGCGCTTGACGGCATTCCCGGGCTGGTGGTGCAGGGCCAGTATGACCTGCTGTGCCCGCCCGCCACCAGTTTTGATCTGGTCCAGCGCTGGCCAGATGCCCGCATCGTCATGGCCGCGGCATCTGGCCATAGCCTGTCGCATCCGGTGGTTCACACCGCGATCAAGGCGGCAATCGACAGCTTTGACGGGCAGGGATTTGTCGGATCCGCCTGACAATATCGCCAAAACCATTGCGGGACATTGCCCAATCCGTTGTCGAAATCTGACACATTCAACGTCAGCTAATGTCTGGGGGATTCCAAAATGACGGCAATTGCACGGAATATTGGCGCGGGGTTAACAGGGCTGCTTCTGGTCGGCGCGGCGCAAGCCCAGTCAACGACCGAGATCTGGCGCACAACCGGCTTTTCCAGCCCGGAGTCGGTGGAATGGGATGCGACGGCTGGTCTGTTCTATGTGTCCAACATGGGCGCAGATCCGATGGCCAAAGATGCTGACGGCTACATCACGACGATGGGCGCCGATGGGGTGATCAGGTCCGACAAATGGGTGACGGGTCTGGACGCCCCAAAGGGTATGGCCCTTCAAGGCGGAAAGTTGTTCACCGCCGACATCGACCAGTTGGTCGAAATTGATATCCCATCAGGCCAGATTTCCAACCGATATCCGGCGGTGGGGGCGATTCTTCTGAATGACGTCGTCGCGGCCCCGGACGGACGGGTGTTCGTCTCAGACACCTTTGGCAATTCGGTCTGGGTGCTGGAGGCCGGGGCGATGGCGATCTTTGCGCAGGATCCGATGTTGATGGGGGCGAACGGGCTGTCCGTGGCGGGAAATTCACTGATCGTGGCCAATCTGGGCGATGTGAGCCAGGGATTTGACAAGATCAAACCGGGCAATGTCGTTGCATTGGATTTGACCAGCAAGGCGATCACCTACTACGGCAGCCCGGATCCGTCGGGTGTGCTGGACGGGATAGTACCCGATGGCGCGGGCGGCGTGCTGATCACAGACAACATGGGCGGGCTGTTGTTGCAACAATCCCCCGGTGGCGTGGCGGTCGAAGTGGGCAAACTGGAACCGGGCGCTGCCGATCTGGAGTTTGTAGCAGATCAGGGACTGATTGTTGTTCCTCTGACGCCGACGAACACACTGATCGGGCTAAGCTGGGGGGAATAAAGCGAGCGGCGACTATAGCCGCCGCTTATGTTGAGCATAGGCCGGATAGTGCCAGTGCGTGTCCCGTCTGGCCTTGGGTTTTCACTGCAATGTGATTACCTAGGGGTATCGCTAGAGTAATAGACGGTCAGCCCCCCAAAATGGATATCACCTTCAGACAACTCGAAATCTTTCGCTGGGTCGTGGTGGCAGGGTCGATCACGAAGGCCTCCAACCGGATCGGGCTTTCGCAGCCGTCGATATCGCAGCAACTGGCCAAGCTGGAAGAGATGCTGAATGTTCAGCTGATCAACCGGAACCGGACAGGACAGGTGTCGATGACTCCGGCCGGAGAATTCTGGTTCAAGTCGAGCGAGGACATCCTTGGCCGCATGACCGTGGCCATGAATGAACATGAAAAACGGTTCCGCCACTCTTCTGTCGTGTTGCGTTTGGGGGCCACGCCGGTTTTGCGCGGCACCTTCACCGCGGCGACGGCGCATATCGCGCAGTCTGCGCCGGGGTTCGTCAAATTCGAACTGGTCTATGACGTCAACTCATCGGCATTGGTCGAACAGTTGCGGATGCATCAGATCAACTTTGCCATCGTTTCCGAACCAGCGATCTTGAAGGACCAGTTATCCTTTGCCGTATCGCGCCTGTTCGAAGATCAGATAGCCTGGGCCGTTCCCGCCTCGTTGAGCGAAGACGATCTGCGGCTTGCGCTGAACGCCCCACCAGACGGAAGTGGGGTTAACCCCATTCTGACCAACTACATCGAAATCGAGGCCTCCGTCCCGACCCGCGCCGCGTCGGACGAGTGGTACCGCGCGTTCCTGCCCGCCGCCACGGCGACCTTCACAACGCCCACCTTTGCCTCATCGATCGAGATGGTGGCCGGGGGCCTTGGCACCTGCCACGTCCCGTTTTCCTTGTTGCCGAACCTAAGTCCGGCGATTCTGCAAGGGGTGCGGCTGTACCGGATTTCGGGGATGAACCGCTGGGTTGTATTGGCAATGCGCAAGCACCTACAGACCCATGCCGCATTCGCACATATTTTTCATGAACTGACGGCTTATTGTCAGGGCGCCTATCAGGACGCGATGCACGTCGAGCATATCGGAAGCTTTGACGCGCTTCATCTGTCTGCTGTGACCGACAACCTTCGCACCGCAGCCGAGTGACAAGCGCCAGAACATTGGACGAATCCAATGACCTGTATAGGACTTTCCATCTTCCAATGGTGCCAACATGCCCTGACTTTGGGTTCAAGCCAACCGATTGCGTAGATGAACCAACATAGCTTCGGACATTGGATACCGGTTTAGCCGGGAGGGGAAGTGATGCAGACTGATGTGGTTGCAATAACTCGGGGTGGTGCGGGGGTCTGGGTCTTCCGTGTCCTGATCGTGGTTGGTGCCGCGTTCATGGTATATTCTTGGTTCGCGCCCTGGTGGAGTGCGTCGATCGCGGCCCTGCCAGGAAAGGATCACTTGGTCATGCGCCCTTGGGGGGTTCAAGTGGTGGCCCAGGTGAAAGCCAGTGGCGACCAATCCCTCTATTCGATGCCATGGATCTTTGCCCCCTTCATGTGGACTTATCTGGCCGTCTGCATGTTGGCACTTGCGGCGAGCCTTTTCGTGAACCGGACGATCTCGCTGGCTCGGATCAATCTTTCGCTTGCGGTGGTTCTGATCGGACTTGTCGGTCTGTCCTACATGGCCGCCGTTGGAATTGCCTATGGAGTTGGCGAACTGAAGGCCGGATGGGCCGGGAGCAAATTCATTGGCACGTCGTCGGTCAAAAACGCCATGTCGGGGGCCAAGGTCAAGATGGTCTCGGACTTGCAGATCGGGTATTGGCTGGCGCTCGGCGCGGGGGCCTTGCTGTTTGTCCTCGCCCTGATGCGCGGCATGATCGTTGGCAAGTTGAAGCCCTAGCTGTTTCAGCCCGGATGGCGTCTTGGGCCCAACTTGCGTTTTTCATGTCGGATCGGGGTGTGAAGGACAGCGGAGTTTTTCCGGTTTCCGATATGAAAAGCATGCTCCGTATGTGCCAAGGCCGCTAGACTGGCCTTCGCTCCTTGGTGCGGCGCGGGCAGGTTGATCCGCGCATCGCGGTCATCTACCACCTTCGGCGCCGGCGACCGGCCAATCGCGTTGAATGCGTGCCGAGCCGGAACAGGCCGCTACCGGTCAGGTCCAATTGAGCGGTCGACAGGGGATCAACAAGGCAATCCTCTTGCTTCTGAACGCACATCTTTCGAACCGTTCCCGCGTATATCCCGCGGCGATTGCCCGTTTCCGATCAGCAGTCCCGCTGAACCGTAACGGCAAAGTGGCGAAGTGTCGCCAACGCGTTCGACGCGATTAAATGCCAATAACCTGTATAGGACAATCCATCATCCTTTGGTGCCAACATCCCCCCACTTCGGTTCGAAAATCAACCAGGTGCGGGAGGAACGACATGAACTTCAGACATTGGATTGCGGGGGGGGTGGCCGTCTATGCCACGGCCCTTGCAGGTGCGGGTTATGCGCAGGGGGTCACGGCTGAACGTCTGCTGGCCGCTGGATCCGAGGCAGAGGCGGGCAACTGGCTCATGGTCCACAAGACTTACGATTCCAATCGCTTTTCGCCACTAAGCGAAATCAATGCCAGCAACGTCGCCAACATGAAACTGGCCTTCGCCGTGCCGCTGGGAGGGCTGGAGCCTTCTGCATTCGGCATCGGATACATGGAAGGCACGCCGCTGGTCGACAACGGTTTCATGTATGTTTCCGACCCTTGGGGCACGCCATACAAGATTGACGTGTCCTCGGGCACGCAAGGCAAGATGGTATGGATCTGCGACACCAGCGTGGACAAGGACCCCAGCCGCGGCATCCTGTTGGCCAGCCGTGGCCTGGCGCTGTCGGGAAACAACGTCATCACCGCTCTGAACGACGGCCGTGTCGTGGCATGCGACAGCGAAACCGGCGACATCGTTTGGGAACAGCAGGTTGCCAAAGATCCGGGCGAAGGCTTTACCGCCGCTCCGTTGGTGGTGGGTGACAAGATTTTGGTGGGCCAGTCCTATGGCGACTGGGCGACGCGTGGCTGGCTCGCGGCTTTGAACGCCGAAACCGGCGAGGAAATGTGGCGCTGGTACACGGTGCCGGAACCGGGACAGCCGGGGTCGGAAACCTGGAAGTGCGACGAAACGGGCAACCCCGACTGCTGGAAGACCGGCGGCGGCGCGTTGTGGCAGACCGGCTCTTATGATCCGGATACGAACACGACCTACTGGGGCACAGCCAACCCGGTGCCGATGTTTGACCCTGAATTCCGCCCGGGCGACAACCTTTACACCAACTCCTCGGTCGCGCTTGACATGGACACCGGGGCGCTGAAGTGGCACTTCCAGTACACCCCCGGCGATTACATGGACTATGACGAAGTCGGTAGCCAGATGTTGGTCAGCACCAACGTTGGCGGCGAGGACCGCAAGATCCTGGCACATTTCGGCCGGAACGGCCTTTTCTACACGTTGGACCGGACCAGTGGCGCCTTCATCAATGGTGTCCAGTATGTCACCGAATTGACTTGGACAAAGGGTCTTGACCCCAAGACTGGCCAACCGGTGGAATATGACCCCTCCCAGTCGTTGCAAAGCTATGCACAGGGAGCCCTTCGCCGTGATGGCGGGAAAGTCACTCAGTGCCCGCACCTTACAGGTGGAGTGAACTACTATCCGACCGCCCATAATCCCACCCTCGGCATTTCTTACGGTGCCGGAGTTGAAGGCTGCTCCGAACATGAGACCGTCGCGATGGCCCCAGAGGACGTAGTGCCGGGCGTTGTCTGGCTGGGTGGCACTTATGTGGCCACTGCCGCGCAAAAAGGCTCGATCAGCGCGATGGACGTGGCGACTGGCAAGACTGTTGCGAAGGAGAACACCACCTACCCGAACAACAGCGGGGTGTTGGCGACGCCGGACCTGGTCTTTACAGGATTGATCGACGGTACGTTCGGGGCCTATGACGCCAAGACCCTGAAACCCCTTTGGTCGACGAACGTCGGCACGGCCTTCCGGGCACCTCCGATCACCTATACTGCCGGTGGAAAACAGTATGTCGCCATTGCCGGCGGCGCCCTTGGGGTCGGCAATGCTGGCGGGAATACGGACCTGGAAACCATGCAGGCGGCCAACATGATCTGGGTCTTCGCTGTCGATTGATCACTAGTACTCTCGTGCCGGGCAGCTTCGGTTGCCCGGCACAATCTTACCTTAGCCTGACGAATGACGAGGAATTTCATGGCCCTGCGCCGCTCGCCTTCTGTAGTTCTGCCCGTTTTGGTTGGTCCGGCCGTCCTGTTCTCGGCCATTACTAAGGCCAAGGATTGCCTAGCCCCAATTGTGATGGTCGGTGATCCGGAACGGGCAAAGATCGTTTTTCAAAACATTGGCAAATGCGCGAATTATCATGACTTGGCAGGCGAGGCTTGGGCTCGGTGCAATCCGCCCGCACGCACCGTTGGTGCCAATTTTGCCGGGAACGATCTTGATGCAGAGGGTCTGACCAAGGTCATAAAATGCAATATGCCGGGGCCAAGGATACCCGACCACGAAGCGTTCTCTTTCCGGGACGACCGTTGCTTTGGCACGGTGACGGCCGATTTCAAGCCGGGCGTCTTGCAGGTGAGTGCCAAGACATTTCGCAACAAGGATGTCCCTAATCTGATAGCCCATAAACAGGAACACATGATCGGCCGTCGCGAACCAACCCATGAAGCCTGTGTTCATCTCTGCCGTGCATCGCCCCCCAAATCTCGTACTTCTCAGAGGACAGTATGACTGTGTTAAGGGCGTTTTGCCTTGCGGCTGCCTTCTGGGGGCCGATGGGCTTATCCGCCATTGCCCAGGAAAAGATCAAGCCGGAATACTCCATCTGGGATGTCGTCCTTGGCCAGCCAGTTTCGCAGATCCCAGAGGCCTTGGTCAGCGAAGTTGCCTGCGGCACGAATGGCGGCCCGCCTGCTCAGATCCTGACCGCGTTTGAGGATTTTGCCACCTGCTCGGCCGAACCCAGCCGGTTGCGCGAGGTGACTTTCCTTTATGACGATGAACAGGACTACATCTCACGGGCACTTGAATTGGAATACCGGTTCCTGCAGGGCGGCACGTCAATCTTTGCCCATCCGGTGATCGTTGCCGTACTGGTTGATCCCACTGGGCTGGTCCAGGGCATTCGCATCATCACCGACAACCGCATTAGCGACCGCGAAAGGCGCACCGCCGTCACACTGATGCGCAACTTAAAAGCGCGCTACAGCGATTGGGTCCTGGACTGCGCAGACATTCCGCTGCGCGACGGCGAACAACCTGTCGGACGCCAGTTCATCCATGAGCTTTGCACCGCAACGTCAGATGATGGCACCGTAAGGGTCGCCATCGAATCCAGCTATCTGCGCAAGAAAGGTCAGAACGCAGTCAACGTGGAGACCCAAACCGTCAACACCGGCTATTTCGAAAGCCAGACCCGGTTCGAACAGGTGTTGGCCCCCTACACGCCGACCGTCACGCCATGACTTTAGTGCTGCAACCGCCCATCGGCCATGAAATTGCCGCTCATGGTGGCCTGATCGAAGTTGACCTCGGACAGGTTTGCGGTTTCGAACCGGTTACCAGTAAACACAGCGCCAGCAACATTTGCACGCCCCAGATCCGACCCGTAAAAATCACTCAGCCAGACCTTCGCCCCGGCAAAGCTGGCCCGGCTGACCTCGGCATTGACGAAACCGGCATTGCCGATCGCTGCGCCGTCAAAGATGCTGCGCCCCAGACTGGCGCCATTCAGGTTGGTCTGCTGCATCGAGGCACCGCTGAAGTTGGCATTGTTGGCCACCACGTCACGCGCAACAGCACGATCCAGAACAGCGCCGGTCAGTATGGCCGAAGTCAGCCGTGCGGTTTGCAAGCGCGCTTCGGTCAGATCGGCATTGCTGAAGTCCGCGCCGGACATCTGCGCGCCGTACATCATCACGCGGCTCAAGTCTGCGCCCTTGAAACTGGACATGGCCGCTTCGACCAGATTGAAATTGGCCCCATCGGCCTTGACCCCGTCCAGAATGGCGCCGCGCAGATTTGCCCGGTGGAAACTGGCATCGGTCAGGATCGCTCCGGTCAGATCGACCCCTTCCAGATTGGCCTTCTTGAAGGACACCCCGGTCAGATCGCACCCCCGACATTCCGTGCGCAACCCCGCAATCAGGTCGTCAGCGGGCGAGGCCCAGACTGGAAGAGCGGCCAGACCTCCAACCACCGCCATCACAAACCGTTTTGCCCACATGATCTGATCACCCGTTCTCAAAAGGAGGCTGACAATGCACCCCCGCATCCTTGATACCGCGTTCAGTGCAATTCGGAACCTTTTTGGGGCATTGGGTTTTTCGATGTTGCTGGGGCTTGCCGCCCATGGTCAGGACGCCCCCACCATCGTCACCGGCACTGCGCGGGTCATTGATGCGGATATTTTGATCGTTGCTGGCCAAAGGGTCATCCTTTGGGGGCTTGATGCGCCCGAACGGCCACAAACCTGCATCTTGGATAGTAAGATCTGGGGTTGCTATGACGTGGCCAAGCGCACGCTGGAAGCCTTGGCAGGACGCGGCGAGGTGCAATGCGTTCTGATCGGCGATGCTGATCCCTTCGGTCGGCGCCATGGGGTCTGTACCTATGGCGACGAGGATCTGAATGCCCAGATGGTGCAACTTGGCATGGCGATGGCGTTCAGCGAACAGACCCCGGACTACGAACCCCAACAGATCGAGGCCATCACAAATGCCGTGGGCCTATGGCAGCCCGGTGTTGTGTTCGAGGAACCCTGGGTTTGGCGGCACGCTCACACACCCGGCGGCTACCGGTAGGGCATTGGAATGACGGAAAGGATGATACTGCAATGACCTCACTTGTTCGCGTCTTTGGCGGCACCCTGCAGGACAGCGCCTATGATGCGGTTCTACGCTGGTTTCTTCTTGCGGCCCTGATGTGCCTGAGTGCGGTCATCCTGTGGGATTATGGCCTGCTGCAATACCTGTTCAGCGCCGATACCAGCCGCATTTCGGTGGTGATCGCCCTGCTGTTTCTGGGCTTTGCCGTGCACAGCCTTTGGATCATCCTGTGGATGTCGCGCGAATACCGTCAGATCCTGACCGCGGACCACATTCTTCGGCAAACCACTGGCCCCTTGCAGGTTGCAAACGGCCAGATCGCCGTACTTGCGGGCAAACTGTTGGACGACGGGTTGGTGGCGGATTTCTTCCGCAACATCACAAAGTCTTTGCTCGAACCGGATGGGGACCGCCAACTGCTGATCCAAAGCTTTGCCGCCTCTTTGCGGAGGCGAACCAAGATTGGCATCTATGGAGCGGATCTTTTGTACAAACTGGGCATGCTGGGCACGATGGTCGGCTTTGTCATGATGCTAAATTCGATGGGCGACATGAAGAGTTTTGACGTCGAAACCCTGCGCGCGGCCTTGCAGCGCATGATTGGCGGCATGGCGGTGTCCTTGCTGACCACGATTGCGGGTCTGGTCGGCGGGATTCTGCTGCGGCTGTTCTACAATCAGGCCGAAGCCGTAATGACTGACATCACGCAACTTGTCGTCAAGATGACGGAAACCACGCTCGCCCCACGTTTGCGGTCGCAGGACCGGACGACCAGCGATGTTTGAAGACGAACCGGAACCGGATTTCGAGATATTCTCGGCCCTGTTGTTCAATTCGTTGAAGGCCATCACCTTCATGTTCTTTGTGTCCTTTGCCATGATCAACCCCGTGGCCGAAAGCGGCAAGGTTGATCCCAAGGCCGAGATGATGATCACCGTGACCTGGCCCGACGGCAGCCCGGATGATGTTGACACCTACGTGGCCGACCCTGCGGGGAATATCGTCTGGTACCACCGCCGCGAAGCCGGCCTGATGCATCTGGACCGCGATGATCGTGGCATGTACCGCGACGTGATCGAGCTGAATGGCAAGACGATCGAAAACCCACTCAATCAGGAAATCATCTCATTCCGCGGCCTTAGCGATGGAGAGTTTACCGTCAACGTTGTCCACTACATCGCCAACGGCGGGACTTTGCCAGTGCAGGTCAAGGTGGAAAAGCTGAACCCCAAGGTGACGCTGGTCTTTTACGACACGATCAACCTGTCGGGCACCGGCGATGAACAGACCGCCGTACGCTTTACTCTGGACGGGGCCGAGGTTCGGGATGTGAACAACCTCCCCCGCGATCTGGTCGCCCTGACCCGAAACGATGCGCCGGTCAAGGCCGCCCCCTCTATTGATGCCCAGACCGGAGAGGTGGTCAAATGACCGTCACGATCCTGCTTGTGTCGGGCGCCTACGCGCTGGTCGCGGCAATGTTGCTGTTGATACTTCTGGCTACCCGGCTGCCATTTGCCGTGAAGGCAATGGCGACCGTTGCAACCTGCGGCATGATCCTGTGGACCTATCAGGCCATCGGTGACCTGCGCGGCTTGCCCACCGACAGCAAACCGCCGGCGTATTTCAAACTTCACTGGGCCCGTGTGGTCGAACCCAATCTGCTGATGAAGGAAAAGGGCCATGTCTTTTTGTGGCTGGAAGAACTTGACGAGATGAATTTTCCCACAGGCCTGCCGCGCGCCTATGCGCTGGCCTACGACCCTGAGCTGGTAAAGAAGGTTCAGGTCGCAATGGGACAGATTCAGGACGGCAATGAGGTGTCGGGATCCATAACAGACCAGAAAACCCAAGAAATCGCTGACACGGCTGAGGCTTTGGCTGAAACGGTGAAGGACCGCGCCCGCGCCTCAGGCCCCAATAGTGGCGAAGTAGGCGAGCGGTACTTTGAATTTGACCCCGCGATGCTGACCTTTGGCGAGACCGCAGCGCCGATCACCCCCAGCAAGGACTGACCTTTGTCACTCCGCTGACGGCCGCACCCCGGTCAGTGCCACATAGGCCCCGGTCAGGTCGGCGGCACCGCTTTGGGTAATCAGCGCCTCCGGGGGGCCCTCGTTCGTAATCTTTCCGCGCATCAACAGCACGATCCGGTCCGCTTCGGCCACCTCGTCCACCAGATGGGTGGCCCATAGAATGGACATGTCTTGCGCCCTGACGATGTCGCGCAGGTTTTTGACCAGGGCCAGGCGCGCCGTCGCGTCCAGCCCGGCAGAAGGTTCATCCAGCAACAACAACTTGGGTTGCGACAGCAAGGCGCGGGCAATTTCGATCCGGCGCTGATTGCCGCCCGAAAGTTTGCGCACCGGTCGGTCCATCAGCTCGCGAATGTCCATCATTTCGGCCACCCCTTCGATCCGCAACCGCAAGGCCCGGCCGAAATAGCCGAACATGCCTCCGTGGAATTTCAGGTTGGCCTTGACCGACATGTCCAGATCCAGCGATCGCGACTGAAACACCACGCCCAGTTGCGACAGGATGGCGCTGGGGTTCTGCCGATAGGTCATGCCGAACAATTCCACCTTGCCACTGTCCGCCGCAAACAAACCCGCGCAAATCTGAAACAGCGTCGATTTCCCCGCGCCATTCGGCCCCAGAAGCCCGACTATTTCGCCCGGTCCGATGTGCAGATCAACCCCGCGCAACGCCTCGTGAGTTCCATAGAACTTCGTGACACCTTCGACGGTCAGGAAGGGCTGCGAGGTGGCTGCCGTCATGATCCGGTCTCCTTTTGTGCGGCCAGAATATCTCCCAGGCGGCGCGCGGGTTCGGCCGGTCCCAGCGGGATATCACCGACGATTTGGGCCGGTCGACCGGCCAGCAGGATCACGCGGTCGGCAAGATGGGCGGCGTCTTCGGGGTCATGCGACACCAGTATGACGGTCGGGTTCTGTGCCCGGAAAACCGCACGAAAGACCTCTCGCAGGTCGCGCACCATTGCGGCATCCAGCGATACAAAGGGTTCGTCCAGCAGCAACAGCCCCGGATTGGCCGCCAGCGCACGCGCCAGCCCCAGCCGCCGCTGCATGCCGCCCGACAGCTGCCGGGGAAAGGCGTGCTCTTGACCGGGCAGGCCGACCCGCTGCAGTGCTGCCGAAATCTGCGCCTCTGTCAGGTCAGGGCGGACGGCGCGCAAATTGGCGCTGGCATCCAGCCAAGGCAAAAGCCGCGCGTCCTGAAAGACAAATCCTGACGGCGGGGCCAGATGGGAAGGCTGGCCCCCCACCTCGATTGTGCCTTGAAATCCCCGCTCCACCCCGCCGATCATCCGCAGTAACGTGGTCTTGCCAATCCCCGAAGGCCCGATCAGCGCCACAACCTCGCCCGCCGCCACCTTGAACTTCAACCTGTCAAACAAGGGCGCCGCGTCTAAGGCAAATCTCATGCCGGTAAGGTTGATCGTTATGGCTGGTCCTTTCGCCATCTGACCACCCTCCGTTCAACCGGGCGCAGCACGCCGTGTTCAAAGACCATCACCATCGCGACAAAGACCGAGGTATAGGCGAGGATCCCTGCCATATCGAAATACTGGAAAAAGATGCTGACCCGAAACCCGACCCCACCATCGGACCCCAGAACTTCGAACACCAACACGATCTTCCAGATCAATGCCAATCCGGTTCGCGCCGATGTCATCACGAAAGGCATCAGTTGCGGCAGGTAAATCAGCCGGATCCGGCGGATCAGCGGCAGCCGGAAGGCGGTGGCCATGTCGTCGTATTCGGGCAGGAAACTGCGCACACCTTCGCGAATCGTCGTCGTCACCAGCGGCGTCTTGTTAATCACCACTGCCAGGATCAGGGCAACCTCGCTTAGCCCCAACCAGATGAAACAGATGATTGCCACCACGATGGCTGGCAGGTTAAGTCCCACCAGAACCCAAGTTCCAAACAGCCGGTCCAGCGCCGTGATGCGCCCCAGCAAAAAGCCCAAGATCCCGCCCAGCAGCATCGAAATCACGAACCCGACAACGGCGCGCGTCAAAGTCTGGCCAAAATCTGCCAGCATATGGCCTTTGGTCACCAGATCCGCGACCTCTGCCGCCACCAGCACCGGGGACGGCAGGAACCGCGAGGCCGACACCATCGCCGCCCCCTGCCACGTCAGCAGCAGCAGCGGCAGTGACAACCACTCCAGCCTTGTCCACGTTGCTCGCGGCGCCATGTTCCTCGCCTCCTGCAACCTCATGGCACCTTTTCGGCGTTATTTGGAATAGCCAGCCCAGAATGTTCCCGGCGCCAGATCGGGTTTGTCACCAATGACGTCGGAGCCGCCATACTTGGCAAGCAGGGCGTAGGTTTCGGTGGCTGCCTGAACATCCGCCTCGGAATAGCTGGTCACAATCCCGGCACGGTAGGCGTCGCGCAGGGCGATGAACAGCGCGTCATCCGTTTCTGCCCCCTTCATCACCGGGCGAATGGCGTCCCAGATCGCATCATCGGTCAACAGCTTTTCCTTGGTGGCGAAAGAGGCGTCCAGAAACCGCTGGATTTCCTCCTTCTTCTTGCGCGCGACCTTTTCGCTGAACACCCAGCCCAACAGCGGCGGCTGTTTGGACACGCCCAATTCCGCCAGCATGTCCTTGACCGAAATCACCTGTTTCATGCCCGCCAGTTGCGCGCGGACGTTGAAATGCCAGAAATTCATGGCCGCCTGCGCCTGACCGCCGGTCAGCATTTCATTGACCAAGGGCGGCGGCCCGAACTCGGCCGAGATCAGGTCGGGCAAAGCCTTGCCGGTCTTCATGCTGAAATAGGCCTGTAACACGATATAGCTTTTGTCGACCGGCCCGCCCGCCACCGCCAGCGTCTGTCCTTCCAGATCGCCCACAGCCTTGACCGGTCCCGCCGGGTTGACCATCAGGCCGCCTACGGCCAGCGAATGCGGCACAAAGGTGAAATCCGCGCCCTGGTTGCGCTGGATCGACACCCAGACAAAATCGGACAGCATCACGTCCACCTCGGCCGCTTGCAGGGCGACCTGCCCGGCCTTGCTGTCGGCCACCCCGCGCACATTGACCTCGATGTGGTGAGTTTCATCCAGCTTGGCCGCCTGCATCGCCGCGATTTCCCACGATGCCGTCCCGCCCTCTTGCAGCGCGATCGTGATCTCTTTTGCGTCCGGACTAAAAGCCGATGTGGCAAACCAGGCGGCACCCATAAATCCGGCCATCACGGCCCTTCTGTTCATCCTCATCGCCGCAGCCCCTTTCGCCTCGATACCGTTATCGCCCTTGCTATCATGCGGGCTCATTGGTCTTGCCAATGTACTACATCCGCGCTGCCGAATTGACGCAGGGTCTGGGCCGCTAGAAAATGCCAATTGACGGTAGCTTGAAGCCATAACCGGTAAAGGTGTTGCATGACCAAAGCCGGATTGTTCTTTTGCCTTTCGATGATCGGGGCTGCCCCATTAGCGCATGCCGAAGGCAATCTTGCCGCGCAACCCATCGACCTTCCGCAGTTGATGCTGAAGGGTGACCTGTCGATGTCGCAAACCGAATATGTCCTGGAAACCGGCAAGTTTTACCGGATTGAAATTTCGTCTGACGGCCAAGAGGAATTCGCCTGGATGTCGCCGGACCTGTTCCGCAACGCCTGGGTCAACCAGATCGTGGTGAGCGAATTGGAGGTGAAAGCCTACGGCGTCTACAGCCTGGAGTTTGATGCCGAAGGAACCTTTGAGATGACCTTCGTCCCGATCCGGCCCGGCCGCTTTGATTTTTGGGTGGATGGATATGAAGGGCGGGGCATGCTGGGTGCCTTTGTAGTGAACTGAAATGATGCGCTGGATTATCGCCGCCGCCCTTGGCCTTATCACAGTACCTGCCTTGGCCAAGGACACTGGCCTGATCTTTGTCAGTCTGGAACGAGGCAATCAGATTTTGGTGCTGAACCCCGACCTGACCGAACGCAAGCGCATCGAAACCTCGCGTCGGCCACGTGACATGCATTTCAATGCGGCGCGGGACAGGTTGTATGTGGCCTGCGGCGATGATGACGTGATCGACGTGATCGACATCGCCACATTGGATGTTGTCGACAGCATCCCGACCGGCCCCAGCCCCGAGGTTTTTGCCTTTTCGCCCGATGAAACGCAGATCTACGTCTCGAACGAGGAGGATTCGACGATGGAAATCATCGACCTCGCCTCCAAAACCGTCTTCGCACGCGTGCCCACCGGGGCCGAGCCCGAAGGCGTAATCAATTCCATCGACGGCAAGACCGTTTTCGTCACCTCAGAAGTCGCCGACATGGTGCATGTCATCGATATCGCAACCGCGCGGGTGACAAAGAACATCGTGGTCGGCACCAGACCGCGCCGGTTTGTGGTGACACCGGACGGGGCCGAACTATGGGTCAGTGACGAGTTGTCGTCCGAAGTTCACGTGATCGACCTCGCCAGTCTGGAGATTTCCCAGGTGATGACCTTCCTGCCGCCCGGCTTTCGCCCCGAGGATGTGACCCCGGTGGGCATGGCCATCACCCGTGACGGGTCCAAGGTGATAATCAGCCTTGGCCGGGCCAATCATGTGGCCTTTGTCGACGTCAAATCACGCGAGGTGCTGGCCTACGCCCTTGTCGGCAGCCGCGCCTGGGACGTTGCCCTGTCGCGGGATGAGGCAACGGCCTATGTCGCCAATGGCCTGTCGGATGACATCACGGTCATCGACATGGCCACGATGAAGCCTGTGCAATCCTTGGCCGTGGGGCGTACTCCGCATTCGATACAGGTGGATGACTGATGCGCGCCTTCGCCATCCTGATCGTCGGGCTATGGACTGGGGCTGCTTCAGCCGAAGACCTGCGGATCGGGTATCTGTCCCTGGCCGATGACGCGCGCTATCAGCAGGACTGGGGCTATGCCCGGCTGATTCTGCCCCCGCCGGTCCGCACGATTGATGGTGCAAGGATGGCCATCGCCGATCTGGCGTTTGTGGCAGATGCAGTGAACCTGAATCCGGTGCTGGACGCACGGGAATCGGGGCCTGACGGCCTTGCCGCCTCGGTTCAGGCCATGGTGGCTGATGGCGCAGGCTTTGTTGTGCTGGATCTGCCCGCCCCCCTTGTCAAGATCGTGGCCGAGGCGGCGGCGGGCCTGCCCGTCACCCTGATCAACGCCACCGCACCCGAGGAAACACTGCGCACGGCCTGCTACCCTAACATGCTTCATTCAGGACCTTCGCTGCGCATGACGATGGACAGTTATGTACAATACCTGCGCGCCATGAACTGGATGAAGGTGCTGGTTCTGGTGGGAGAGGATCCTTCGGATCAGGGGCTGGCCGATGCTTTCGTCACCTCGGCCCAACGCATGCGCCTTGAAATCACCGGCACACGCACCTTCACCCTTGCTGCCAACCCCGGCGCGCGCGAGGGCAACAATGTCAAACTTCTGACCGCCGACCTCGATTACGACGTGGTCTTTGTCGCCGACACCCGGGGCGAGTTTGGCCGCTTCATCCCCTATGCCACGCAGTCCCCTCGCCCGGTCATCGGTTCGGTCGGCCTGACGGCCCTGGCCTGGCACTGGGCGATGGAACGGGACGGCGCCACGCAGGTCAGTTCCCGTTTTGACAAGATGACGGGCGGGCGCAAGATGTCGGCGGCGGATTGGTCGGTCTGGGTTGCCGTGAAATCGGTGATATCGGCCAGCACCAAGGTTTCCGGCGCAGATCAGGCCAAACTGCGAGATTACATGAAATCGCGCAGCTTCCGGCTGGATGGGTCCAAGGGTGTGACCCTTGGATATCGCCTATGGGATGGGCAGTTGCGCATGCCCTTGCTTCTGGCCACTTCTGATGCCGTCATTGCGATTGCCCCGATAGAAGGTTATCTTCACCCCGACACGACCTTGGATACTCTGGGGACGGATCAGGCAGAATTTGTGTGCGATTGACGCCGTTTCAACTTCTTCTTGGACTGTGGGTGATCAGCGCCCGAGAAATTGCCAAGTTCTTGCGTCAACGTGAGCGGCTGTTTTCATCAATGGTGCGCCCTTTGCTGTGGCTGATCGTGTTCGCCAGCGGGTTGCATGACTTGCTTGGCGTATCCATAATTCCGCCCTATCGAACCTACACCCCCTATCAGGAATACATCCTTCCCGGT
>JANNBI010000212.1:0-8833 GCA_031385345.1 Paracoccaceae bacterium
CCTGCCACAGGGGCGGGCGGGGCAGGGGGTGACCATCGCCCGCCTGATTGCGGCGCAGCGGAACCGGACCCAAATCAACGGTCAGGCCCCAACCCGAATAGAACGGCGCGCCCAGACAGGTGACGGATTTGCCCCGCAAAAGCGCCTCGAATCCCAGAAGGGAGGTCATGGTCCAGACCTGATCCACGGCGTCGATCAGCGCGATCGGATCGGCATTCAAGGCGATCAGATCCGCCAAACCGGCCAAGTCCGGCGCGACAATGGCCCCCGGTCGTAATCCCGCCTCAACATCGGGGTGGGGTTTATACAGGATCACCGCTTGCGGATGGGCGGCTCGGGCGGCGCGCAGCAGATCAAGATTGGTCCGGACCGCGCCCGCACCCAGCCGGATCGACGCGTCATCTTCAACTTGTCCGGGCACCAGAATGCGCGGACCGGGGCGCAGTTGGGACAGGTCCGGCATTTCTGCAGCCTGATTGTACTTGGACAGGCGGGCCGACAGGATCTGCCGGATCAAAGCCCTTGCGCGATCTTCGGCCCCGGGCGGCGGCGGTGCAAGGATCACCTGTTCCAGACGGCTGGGCCGGGACGGATCGTAATAGATCCCCAGATCATCGCGCACGAGGGAAAGTGCGGGCACCAGCGCGGCCCCCAACCCTCGAGAGCGCAAAAAGCCGTCCTCAACGCGCAGAACCGGGGCTGAGTCTTCGCTGGGCGCTTCGGAACTGGCCCAGATCAGATGCTTGCGGCCAGTGGTTTCCGCGATGGCCTGTGCCCGGTCCGGCGTTTTGGCAAATTTTATCTTCTTTTGTGAACCGTAAAACTCCTGCAAGGCCCCACGCTTCCACAGCCGCATTCCCGTGGCGACATAGCCCGCACCATCCTCGCGAAAGGCGCGCACTTCGGCCTCCAACTGGTTGACCACCTGCTCAAAGCTACACAATCGGTCCTGTCCGGGATCGTACCAAAGTGGGGCTGCCAGCATCGCCCCGGCAAAAAGCTGGGTTCGGGTCAGGTTGCGGGTGCGCCGCGCGACAGGGTTCCGATCCTGGCTAAGCCCCCATCCGGAATAAAACGGCTGGCCAAAGACATGGGGTTTGTGACCGGCCAAAATCGCCTCAAACCCCATTTGGGACGACACCGTATAGACGGCGATGGCCCCATCCAGCAGCGTCCATGGCGACACCCGATCGGCGCATGATGTGGTTCTGGGCGGCAAGGTCTGACCGCCATAATGCCCCGGGCGCAGACCATTCTGGGTTTCGGGATGGGTCTTTATCACCACCCGCTGGCCGGGATTTTCTTCAACCGCCAAGGCCAGCATCTCGGCAAAACTCGCCGCCGAAGCCCCCGACCTCGCGATCGAGGCATCGCCCCGCGTCTGGTCGATCACCAGAACATAGCCGGGTGGCGGCGGGGCCAAAGTTGGGTCGTGAATATTGTATTTTGACAAGTGTCCGGCCCGAATCCGCGCGATTCCTACCCTTGCGCGCTCTAGCAGGTTCGAATCATCTAGGGAATCCTTGGCCAGGATCGTCTCAATCTTCGACGGTTTTGTGCCATCGTAATGCACCGCATCGCCGTCAATCAGCAGGCCCAGCGGCGGGTCGCCCATCCGTCCCGGACGCAAAGATCGCAAAAACGCATCCTCGACCCGGATCAAGGGGACGCCGTATCTGGCCGCGATCCTTTCGCCGCGTCCCGCATAGGGCGAATGGCCCCAGACCACGACACCGTCATCCGGACCCGGCAGTCCTAGACACAGATCATGCCCCGCAAGCGTCAGGATACGCCGCACCCGCTGCTGCCGCAGAAAGCCCGCGTTGTAATAGAAAAGGCGCCGGGGAAGGGCCCCGACGCCTGTTTTGGGATCGTCCGGGGCCAAAGGTTACAGGCCCGTGGCCGTCGCCAGCGTATTGGCCGCCGCGGTCGAGCCGGTGATTGCCGACAGCGTCTTGGTCCACTGCACATAGGGCGCTTCGGTCACATAAACCGTGTCGCCGTCGCGCACCAGAAAATCGCGGGCTTCGAACATGCCGGTGGGTTGGGTCAGATCCAGCACATAGACGAACCGCTGGTCGCCGGTCAGATCGGTGCGTCCCAGCACGACATTCGCGATGGCCGCAGGTTCGTTGCGGAACACAAACACGCCAGTCGGATCCGCGAGAGAGGAACTGAGACCGCCGACGATGGCAATCGCCTCAATTGCGGACAGGGTTTGGGATTCAAACGGCACCAGACTTTGCGTTCCGGTCGCACCCAACGCCACGAAATCACGCGTGTCCTCCTCGACAACAATCTTGTCACCGGGGCGCAGCGCGATATCCATCGTGGGGTTGGCGTACAGATCTTCAAGCCAGACCTGCCCGGTCTGGGTGCCACGAGTGACGCGGATGATGGCGGTTTCCGGGTTGATCGACACCCCACCGGCGCTGGCGATCATCGCGGAAAGGGTCCGGGTCGGGCGTTCGATGGCAAAAACACCCTGCGCACCGATGGCGCCAGAGATGGTCACCGTCGATCCATCGCCGGCCAACCGCTGCACCGACACCTGCGGATCGGGCGTCTGGGTGTCCAGTTTGCGGGTGATGGCCTGACGCAGCCCTTCGGGTGTCTGGCCCGCAGCTTTTATGCGCCCAGCATAAGGCACGAAGATAAAGCCCTGACCGTCAACTTGAACCTCGTCCAGCGCCGAAACCCGTTGGCCCGTGTTGCCGAGAAGTGGATCATCCTTGACGTTTTCGAACACCGTCAGACCCAAAGTATCGCCCGGCGCGATGATGTCAGACCCGATCAACCCGGCATTCACAAAGTTGGATCCGAACCCCAGGGCCGGGATCACCGATGTTGCGCGGGTGACCGTGGAATTGACCGTTATGACAAAGGCATCACCCTCTTCCAGCACCGACCCCCGGTAAATTTCGGATTTGTTGGGTCCGGACCGGGGCAGCCCGCAGGCTGAAACGCCGACCCCCAACGCAACAAGAAGAAGGGCTTTCGCCCCGAATGATTTGGTCATCTGCACTGCCCGGGCTCCTTGAATTGGAGTTTTACCTCAAGTTTTGCCGATAGATCTACAGAATGATTGAATAAATTGCCAGCCCCATCGCCAGATTGATGGCCATTCACTCTTTCACAAGGCGCAACTGTTGCCTTGGTGCCGCGTTGCCCGCGGTCAGGGCATCATAGGGATCTTCGGTTTGCAGCATCATATCGACCACCTGACGCAGCAATTCGCGGCGGCCCCGGGCCGAGTAAAAGCCGCCCGGAACCTGACTGGTTTCCAACAAGTAGTGACGGTAATCCCGGTAGGCGCGGCTGTCGGGGCGGGTGGGATGGGCAAAAAACTCGGGCAGGGGTTGGTTCGACACAAATTCGGGCTTGCCATAGACCGCATCGCCAAAAATCCGTAACGGAAGGCCACGCCACAGCGCCTGCTGCGCCGCCGTCGAGTTTACGGTGATCGCGCTGCGCGCATGGTTCAGCAGTTGCGCCAACTTGCCGCCACGCACGAAATGCACCCGGTCCTGCACGCCGTGGTCCGCCGCCAAAGCCCGGATGGCGGTTTTGACCGCAACGCGTCCATCCTCTAATGGATGGGCCTTGAACACCAGATGGTGATGCCGCGCAGCCCCTTTGGCGAAGCCGTCCATCACCAATGCCAGAAACTCGGTCATGGTGGAAAACGGCGAATGTGCCTGAAAACTGGCGTCATGCTCCAGTTGCAGGATCACCAGATGATAGGGAAAACCGCCGAATTTGATGCGCAAGGTAGCAAGGGTTCGTTCGGCTCGGTGCAGGGGCATCAAGGCCAAGCGTTTGAGATACAGCAGAAACTCCTGAAAGACGGTCAGGCGGCGATGCGGTTTGAAATGCGGGTAGGCCCGAAGGCCAAGCAGCACGCAGCCGTGGTACAGGGCCCCCCAGAACATGTGTTGCCGCATGTCGCCCCAGCGCGCCGGGGCATCCGGAAGCTCCATCTCGGATTGCGCCAGTGCGGTCTGCATCTGCGGAACGGACATTTGCATCAACCGCGAATGGCCGTTGGATCCGCCGCGTTCATAGGTGATCCAAAAGGGCCGCAAATAGCCTTCTTCAAAGACATGCACGGTGGGGCCAAGCGCATTTCCCAGCCGGACGGCCGTCGCGTGCAGCGGCCGCGTGTCGCCGTACAGCACGATATCGGTGATGGCCTGCGCGGTCAGGATGGCCGATAAAGCGGACTCCCATTGATCCAGGGGCGCATCAAACCGGATAAAGCTGTCCTTGTCTGGCCAAAAGGCGCCGTCCCCCCGATTGAAACCAACGCGCCAGACCTTGGCCCCGGACCGGGCCAACATTTTGCCCAGACCGTGAAAAAAAGGCCCGTGCGGACCCTGTAAAAACAGAAAATGGCGGTGACCTTCGGACACGTTTCCCAAACTTTGGCTTGGGGGCAAATGCAGCGCCCCCGGTTGCTTGTCTATAGGGGATAAACCTTAAGATTGGCAAATTTGCGGCGCGGATCGCGGGTCAGGACGCCCGTTAGACCCCGCTGCCCGACTTGCGCTATTTCGCCTGGGCGCGGTGCAGCAAATACACCCGGATTGCCGAAGCCAACCCGATGTCTGTGGCACGGGCGGTGTCGATTTCGGCGGCCAAGGCGTTCAGGGTCAGCCCGCGCTGATGGGCAGCGGCGCGAAAGGCCGCCCAGAACGCATCCTCCATCGACACCGACGTGCGGTGGCCGTTCAAGGTGAGACTGTGTTTGACGGGGCGCGCGGACATGCTGGGCAGGCTCGTTCAATTCCGCGCCGGGATCAAGACCGCGCGCGGGCCAAACCTTAAGACTTGTCGCGCTTTGCGCCGTCGAGGGTGGCCTTGGCACGTGCTGCCTGTGCCACCTCAGTCGCCTTTTGCGACTTGGTCCGGCCAAACTTCACCGCGTTTGCGTCCGCCGTCGCGCGGGCCTTGTCCTTGGCAAGGGTTTTACGGGCCGCGCGAAGGTTGACGATCTCTGTCATGCTAGCCTTTGGGGCTGATCATGTCCTCTGGTCGCACCACGCGGTCAAAGGTTTCGCCATCGACAAAGCCCAAGGCAATCGCTTCTTCGCGCAGGGTGGTCCCGTTCTTATGCGCGGTCTTGGCGACCTTGGTGGCGTTATCATAGCCGATGGTCGGGGCCAAAGCCGTCACCAGCATTAGCGATTCCTTCATCAACTGGTCGATGCGGGCGCGGTTGGCTTGGGTTCCCACCACCATGTTGTCGGTGAACGATCCCGCCGCATCACCCAAAAGCTGCATGGATTGCAGGATGTTATAGGACATCATCGGGTTATAGACGTTCAGTTCGAAATGGCCCTGCGATCCGGCAAAGCCCACAGCGGCATCGTTGCCCATGACATGGGCGCAGACCATCGTCAGCGCCTCGGCTTGGGTAGGGTTCACCTTGCCTGGCATGATGGACGACCCCGGTTCGTTTTCCGGCAAGATCAACTCCCCCAGACCCGAGCGTGGACCAGAGCCCAAAAGCCGCAGATCATTGGCGATCTTGAACAGGCTGGCGGCGACGGTTTTCAGCGCACCCGAGAACATCACCATGGCGTCATGGGCGGCCAAAGCCTCAAACTTGTTGGGGGCGGTCACGAAGGGCAGGTCGGTGATCTGCGCGATGGCCGCGGCCACGCGCACATCCCAGCCCACGCGGGTGTTCAGACCGGTGCCGACAGCAGTGCCGCCCTGGGCCAACTCGTAAATGTCGGGCAGACACATGCGGACGCGCGCGATGCCCTTTTCGACTTGCTTGGCATAGCCGCCAAATTCCTGGCCCAGCGTCAAAGGCGTGGCATCCTGTGTATGGGTGCGGCCGATCTTGATGATATCCTTGAACTCTTCTGATTTCGCCGCTAGCGCCGCGTGCAGTTTTTCCAAGCCGGGCAACAGCACATCGCGGGCCATCATGCCGATGGCCACATGCATGGCGGTCGGAAATGTGTCGTTGGACGATTGGCCCATGTTGACGTGATCGTTCGGATGCACCGGCTTTTTGGAGCCCATCATGCCGCCCAGCATTTCAATCGCCCGGTTGGAAATCACCTCGTTCGCGTTCATGTTCGACTGGGTGCCGGACCCGGTCTGCCAGACCACCAACGGGAAATTATCGTCGAATTTGCCGTCAATCACTTCGGTTGCCGCCGCCGCGATGGTCTGGCCAAGGGCCGCGTCGATATCGCCTTGCGCGATGTTGACCAACGCGCAGGCCTTTTTGATCACGCCAAGCGCGCGGATGATGGCCACCGGCTGACGCTCCCAACCAATCGGGAAATTGATGATGGAGCGTTGGGTCTGCGCGCCCCAATATTTGTCGGACGGAACCTCCAACGGGCCAAAACTGTCGGTTTCGGTGCGAAAAGCGGTCATGGGCATGCTCCTTCAAACTCTTGGCGCTGGTTTAGCGGCCAAAGGCGGCGATTTCAATCCGCATACCGTCGCATACCGAAACCGCCTCAGGCGCGGCGATAGTAATAAACCCGCGCCGGCGGCAGGTTCAGCCAGACCTTGCGACCCTTGGTCACGACCAGACCCATCGCGGTCAATTGGCCGGGATCCAGCGCCGGAGCCTCGCCATACGAAAACTGCACAAAGACCCCATCGGGTGCCAGAATGGCGAAGGCCGCGGCCACGATGGCCTCGCGCAGCGCCCGCGGCATGGACAAAAGCGGCAGGCCCGACACCACGCGCGCGACACCGGGGGCGACTTGGACCGCCGCCGTGTCCGCGCCGGTTTGCAGAACGGTTACGCCGGGAAGCCGCGCCTTCAGATGGCCGACAAAGACTGGGTCCAATTCGATCAGGGTCAGCATTTCGGGCGGCAGGCCGGTGGCAAGGATCCCGTCGGTCAAGGTGCCTGTGCCGGGGCCAAATTCCACGACGCGGCCGGTGTTGCGGTCAATCCCCTCGGCCATGGCGCGGGCCAGAAACCGTGACGAGGGTGCTATGGCCGACACCTGACGCGGATTGGTCACCAATCGGCGCAAAAACAGCAGGGTGTCAGAGGCCATGAGGGTCAGGACTTACGGAATTTATCAAGCGAGACGACCTGACCTTGGGGCACCGGGGGTTCGGGATCATCCTCGGGTCCGTCGCCTTCGGTCTCGTCACCATCATCTTCGTCATCCTCATGGGTTTCGAAACGCAGGCCGAATTCGACCGAAGGGTCAACAAAAGTCCGCAAGCTGTCGAAGGGAATGATCAGCGGTTCGGGTGAATTGCCAAAATTCAGCGTGATTGAAAACCCCTCATCGGTGACGATCAGGTTTTCATACCAATGCTGGATGACGACGGTCATATCCTTGGGATAGCGCGCGCGCAGCCAGTCCGCGATGGCCACGCCGGGGGCATTGGTGTCGAAGGTGATGAAAAAATGATGCGCACCGGGCAGGCCATTGGCCGCGACATCCTGCAGCACCGATTGGATCAGACTGCGCATCGCGCGGTGCATCAGGTTGCCGTAGTCGATCGAACGCGCCATGCGAAGCCCTCTGCTTGGTTGCCCATACATGAGGGGATTCGCCCGCGAAGGAAAGAGGGGGCCGGGATTTGCCCGGCGATTCTGACCGCCTAGCCCGCGATCAGGCTGGCCGCCGCAGACAGCGCAGCCGAAAGCGCCAGAACCTGGATCAGCCCCCAATGCCGCCGCAGCAAAAGATAGCCGCACAGCAGCGCCAGTCCCGCCATCACCGGGCGCAGGCTTGTCGGGTCGGGCAGGGACAGGGCCAAAGGACCAAAGCTGATCGGGACCGATGTGGCGAAGATCACATGCAGCGCGAACCAAACCGCAAGATTGCCGATCACCCCGACCACAGCCGCCGTGATGCCCAACAACGCCCCCGACAACCGGGGCGCGGCCGTCAGCCTGGCGATCCAAGGGGCGCCCGCGAAAATCCACAAAAAGCAGGGGGCAAAGGTCATCCACAGGGCGGTTGCAGCGCCCGCCAGACCATAGGCCCAGCCCCCAGCAGCATGGGCCGCGATGTAGCCCACAAACTGGGTCACAAGGATCAGCGGCCCCGGCGTGGTTTCCGCCAACCCCAGACCGTCCATCATCTGCGTCAGCGTCAGCCAGCCCTTGGCCGCCACGACATCCTGCGCCATCCACGCCAGCACCGCATAAGCGCCGCCAAAGGTCAAAAGCGCCAATTTGGAAAAGAACACCGCGATTTCGGCCAGAAGCCCGCCTTGCAGCACCAAAAGCCCCAGCGGCAGCAACCAGACCGCGCCCCAGATCACGATGGCTTTGACCGAGGCAGCCCAAGGCGCCGTGGTCATGACCGCGACAGCTGTGCCGGGCGGGGTGGACAAATAACCCCAGATCGCCGCCGCAAGGATGATCACCGGGAAGGGCAGGCCAAAGAAAAACAGCGCCAGAAAGGCCAGCACCGCCACGACGCGCTGCGACGGACCCTTCAGCGCGCGCTTGGCGACGCGCAGCAAAGCCTCGATTACCACGGCGATCACCGCTGCTTGCACCCCGGCGAACAGGGCCGCGACCAGCGGCACCTCGCCGTAGGCGGCATAGATCATCGACAGGATCAGAACCACAGCGGCACCGGGCAACACGAACAGCAGCCCGGTGATCAGCCCCCCCAGCGTGCCATGCGTGCGCCAGCCGATCCAGGTTGCCAGTTGCATCGCCTCTGGCCCCGGCAATAACATGCAAAAGGACATGGCTTGCCGCGTCCCGGTCAGCCAGGTAGTAAACCAACGATTCGTAGCCCCAGATCTGGATTCGATCGGATGGACTTGTGCGTTCCTTAAGATACATCGCCAAGTCAAAGTCTTCGGTGAAATCGAA
>JANNBI010000253.1:0-3212 GCA_031385345.1 Paracoccaceae bacterium
TCGCACCACTCAACGAAAGGACATAGCCGTCATCGAAAGAAATCCAAAACATTCTGGAAATGCAAAAATATTCAATGAAATAAAGCCGTAAGGTCACTCAAACCAACCGGAAGAATCTCGATAAGAAGGGCAAGTGGCGGACAGAGAGGGATTCGAACCCTCGAGACGTTGCCGTCTACACACTTTCCAGGCGTGCGCCATCGACCACTCGGCCACCTGTCCGTGGCGCGGTGTGTAGCGCGGGGCGGCAGGGCAAGGCAAGGGGCCGGGGCAATAAATCTTGAACCGTGGTTCGGGTGCTGATCTTTGGCTCACCAGCATCACCGGTCCCCTGACCCCCGCCCTTCACCTCTGGCCCCTAGCCGAAGGTCAGCGTCAGGCGGCGGTTCTGTCTGCCCTTGTTTTCCAGCTTGGACACCAGAACCCGGCCGATCTCGGCGGTGCGTGCGACATGGGTGCCGCCGCAGGGTTGCAGGTCGATCTGATCGACTGTCGTGCCGATGCGCATCAGCCGCACCAGCCCCTGCCCCATCGGCGGGCGCACCGACATCGTCTTGACCAGACCGGGATTGGCCAGCAACTCCTCATCGGTGATCCAGGTGTCGCTGACCGGCAGGTCCAGATCAATCAGCCGGTTCAGCGCGGTTTCAACCGTTGCCAGATCGCTGATCGGCTCCGGCATGTCAAAGTCCAGACGGCCGCGTTCGGTGCCGATCTGGCCACCGGTCACTGGCAGAGGCACCACGACCGACAGCAGATGCAGCGCAGTATGCATCCGCATCAGACGGTGGCGGCGGGTCCAGTCGATCCGTTGGGTGACCTCGGCCCCGGGTCCGGGCATCTGGGCAGGCTCTGCCGGAACCAGTGCCACGCGCCCGCCCTCGACCTTGACCGCCGTCGCGATCACCAGACGCCCGCCTTCCCAGTCGATCCAGCCGGAATCCCCGGGCTGGCCGCCGCCGGTGGGGTAAAACACTGACCGGTCCAGCACGATACCACCCTCCGGCGTGTGACCGGTTACCACAGCGGCAGCCTCGGTCAGATAGGCGTCGGCGCGAAACAGCAGGTCAGTGGGCATCGGGCTTTGGTCCTTTGGAGGTCGGGTTTGGGGCGGACGTGTTCGGGCGGCTCGCACCCGCCGCCGTAGTTGTCGGCAAATCGGACGAAAGGCTTTGCACAGCCTCTTTTGGCCCCGAACTGGGCTGGTCTGCGCTGGGATGACCGGGACTGGGCTGATCAGGATCGGGCTGGTCTGGTTGCAAGTCCTCGGCAATGGTGCGGGCCGTCGCCCCCGCCTGCCCCGGTGTCAACCAAATCGCCACCTCGGCCTCCCGCGTGGCCAATTCCAGCGCATCGGTCTTTTCCTCGGCCAGTCTGGCCAGATAATCCCTGTGCGACGAGGTAAAGGCGATGCCCTCTTCGCGGAACCGGCGCAGGATTTCATGGTTTATGTCGCTGCGGGCCTGCACGAAATTGTGAATGTCCTTCAGGATCACCCGCAGCTCAAACGTCATCGCCTCGGCGGTGAAGCCCATCAGCACCACCTGCGGCGCGGGGCTGCGCAGGGCCAGGGGCAGCGCCATCCCGATTTCGGACAGGATGCGCGCGACGTGTTTGCTGTCGGTGGTATAGGGTGCGGTTACCGGCACCACGATACGGCCGGACTGGTTGAACCGGGTCCAGTTCGTCACGCGGCCGGTGATCAGATCCTGGTTCGGTACGATCACATCAGATTTGTCAAAGGTCTGGATCCGGGTCGATCGGACGGAAATCGACTGCACAATGCCCTGCACCGTGCCGACCTCGATCCAGTCGCCCTCGGACACCGGGCGTTCAATCAACAAGATGATGCCGGACACGAAATTCGACACGATGGCCTGCAAGCCAAAACCGATGCCCACCGACAAGGCCCCGGCGACGATGGCCAGACCGGACAGGTCGATGCCGGTGGCATTGATCGCGATCAGCGCCGACAGGAATATCCCGATATAGCCGGTGCCAACGGCAATGGCGTTGCGCCCGCCCTGATCCATGCCGATGCGCGGCAGAATCTGGCCCTTCAGCACGCCTTGCAGCATCCGCGTCGCGGTCCAGCCGATCACGAAGATCACCGCAAACAGCAGGAAATCGGTGGGCGAAATGCGGGTTTCGCCAAGGGTAAATCCACCTTGGAACCGCGCCCATATCTCGGTCAGATCGGCCACATCTGCGCCCCAGATCAGCGCGAATACCGGAAGTGAGGCGAGGGCGACGCCAAATCCGAACAGCACCGGGATCAGTGCATTATTGTCGCGCGGATCTTGCCGCGTGACCACCGCCCAGATATCCGACACCAGCATCTGCACCAGCGCCAGCAAGCCCATCAGCCCCAGCGACACCGCCGCGGGCAAAATCATCGCCGCCGCCGCCGCGTTATAGCCGATCGCGGCCAGCGCCGGCCCCGCCACGCCAACCGCCGTCACCAGCTTGCCAATCAACCGGATGACCGACCGCATGGCAGCGCCGTCCTCGGCCTGCTCGCCCTCGGATACCAAGGCATGCGACAACAACCGCCCGATTCGGATCAGGATCAGCCCGCCGAATAGCAGCACCGGGAACAGCGTGACCGAGGCCGCCGCCTCGTCCAGGTCCAGTTGCGCCACGATCAGCGACCGCAACCGCGACAGCCCGATCAGCAAGCCGCAGGCAAAGATCAGGAACCGACCTTCGGGCCAGCGCTCTTCGGGCAGATCGACCAAATCATTGAAGGGCGAGGTGGCCGAAAACAATTGCCGCCCCAGCCAGATCGCGGTGAAAATCGCCAGACCCGCCGATGAGATCACCCCGGCCAGCGACATGCCCAGCGGCCCCAACATGCCACTGCGCCGCAGCGCGATGGTCAGCGCGACACAGGCGATGACCGGCAAAACCACTTGGCCCAAGGACGCCAGAAACCGTGACACCCGCGCGGCGCGGGGATCGGCGGGCATGGGCAAACGGTCCAGCGCCAGATCCAGCCAGCGCCGCCCACGCCAAAAGATCGCCCCCGACACCGCCACCAGCAGCACGAACAGGGGCAAGGTGTTGACAAAGACCCCGCGCGCTGCGGGATCAACCAGCCGTGGCGCGGTTTCCGACCACAGGGTCAGCGCGGTGGCCGACAGACCCGCCAGCGCCGAGGGCCAGTTGGCCGGGTTCAACGGCGAGGGCCAAAGCCGCAGCAATTCCTCGGC
>JANNBI010000271.1:0-3362 GCA_031385345.1 Paracoccaceae bacterium
TGCGGCATTTTGAGGATGCCGAGGCCGAATGCCAGCGCCTGCTGGATTTTGCGCCCGACGATCCGAAATCCGGCAAGCGGATCATCATGGCGCATCCGGCCTATGACCAGACCATCAAGGCCAGCCATCTGTTCAACCTGCTTGACGCGCGTGGGGTGATTTCTGTCACCGAACGGCAGGCCTATATCGGGCGTGTCCGCGCCTTGGCCAAGAAATGCGCTGATGCGTTCCGGCTGACAGATGCGGGCCGCGATCAAGAGGCTGTGTCGTGAATGCCGGAAAACTCATCGGGGGGGGCATCGTGGTGATTGCCGTTGCGGCCGGTCTGGCCATGTATTGGTTGCAGGAATACGCCTTTTACACCGAGGTCGCCTTTCCCAAGGGCAATGAAATTCGTCTGACCCTGATCGAAGGCGGTCTGGCCGAACCCATCGTTGCCGAGGCGGTGGTGGGGATTGACGCGGAAAGCTCTCCGTTGCGGTTCCGCGCCTGTTTTACCACGCCGATGGGTCTGCCGATGCTAACTGAAACCTACCAGGTCTACGAGGGCGCCGAACCCTTGGTCGCGCCGTCCTGGTTTGACTGTTTTGACGCGGCGGCGATCGGGGAGGCTTTGGAAAAGGGCGAGGCTTTGGCCTTTCTGTCCGAAGCCGCCATTGCCCCGCAGGTTGACCGCGTTGTGGCGGTGTTCCCCGATGGCCGGGCCTTTGCCTGGCACCAGATTTCCCCTGACGCGGCGGAGTAGGCCATGGATCTTCTGATCGAACTTTTCTCCGAGGAAATCCCGGCGCGGATGCAAGCCCGCGCCCGTGACGACCTGAAATCCATGTTTACCAATGGCTTGGTGGAGGCCGGGTTGACCTATGGCTCTGCCGGGGCCTTTTCCACCCCGCGCCGTCTGACCCTGTCGGTCGAGGGTCTGTCCGCCCAGTCGCGCGCCGTTCGCGAGGAACGCAAAGGCCCGCGCACCGATGCGCCTGCGGCGGCGCTGGAAGGCTTTTTGCGGTCCACCGGGTTGACGCTGGACCAGTTGGAAAAGCGCGATGACAAGAAGGCGCAGGTCTATTTCGCGGTGATCGAGAAGCCGGGCCGCAGTGCTGATGCCATCGTAGCCGAGGTGCTGGACTCCACGATCCGCACCTTCCCCTGGCCCAAATCCATGCGTTGGGGGTCGGGGAGTTTGCGCTGGGTGCGCCCCTTGCAGTCGATCCTCTGCCTGCTGAGTGACGAGGCTGGGGCGCGCGTCGTGCCTTTGTCGGTTGACGGGATCGTGGCTGGCAACACCACCGAAGGTCACCGCTTTCTGGCCAAGGGCCGGTTCGCGGTGCATGGGTTTGATGACTATGCGGTCAAGCTGAAACGCGCCTTCGTCGTGCTGGACGCGGCCGAGCGTGAGGCCGCGATCTGGCAGGGGGCCACGAACCTGGCCTTTGCGGCGGGTCTGGAAGTGGTTGACGACAAAGGCCTTTTGGCCGAGGTGGCCGGGCTGGTCGAATGGCCGGTGCCGCTGCTGGGCAAGATCGCGCCGGATTTCCTGCATCTGCCGGCAGAGGTTCTGCAAACCTCGATGCGCGAACATCAGAAGTTTTTCTCGGTCCGCAATCCGCGCAACGGGCGGATCGAAGGCTTCGTCACCGTCGCCAATACCGAGACTTCGGACCATGGTGCCACGATCCTGAAGGGCAACCAGAAGGTGCTGAACGCCCGCCTGTCGGACGCGCGGTTCTTTTATGACAACGATCTGCGGGTGGCCAAGGGCAGCGCGGACGTGGCACCCATGGCCGAGTGGCTGGAGGGGCTGAAATCGGTCACCTTCCATAACAAACTGGGGTCGCAAGCCGACCGCGTGGCGCGCATCGTCGCCCTGTCGCGAGAAATCGCCCCCTTGGTCGGGGCTGATCCCGATCTGGCGGCAGAGGCGGCGCGGGTCGCCAAGGCCGATCTGCGGTCGGCTATGGTCGGGGAATTCCCGGAACTTCAGGGGCTGATGGGCATGTATTATGCGCGGGCAGCGGGGATGCCCGAGGCTGTGGCCCTTGCTGCGCGCGACCATTGGGCGCCCAAGGGGCCGGAGGATGCCGTGCCGGTGGAACCGGTTTCGGTGGCCGTGGCGCTGGCCGAGAAGATCGACACGCTGACGGGGTTCTGGGCGATTGATGAGAAGCCGACGGGGAGCAAGGATCCCTTCGCGCTGCGGCGGGCGGCGTTGGGGGTTATTCGGTTGGTGTTGGGGAATGGGGTGCGGGTTTCTGTCAACCGAATTGTGGTACGATCACACGATGTCTTAATTGAAAGCTATCGGCAACGGCACGCTCTTAGATTTCGGACTTCCTCAGGTAGTTTCCGAATGGCTGATCCTCAAACAATTTCGATGAAAGAGCCGGCTTCAGAGCGTCCATTTTGGTGGGTTGATAAGGCTGGACTGGTAGGTCAATCCCGCGACCTCGTTGATTTGATTATGTCTCGCAGCAACTCCGACATGTTCGATGAAAGTGAACATTTTTTTGTGTTTGAGAAGGAATTCATTTCCACCGACCTCCTCGCCTTCTTCCACGACCGCCTCAAAGTCTATCTCCGCGATCAGGGGATCCGGCATGACGTCATCGACGCCTGCCTCGCCATGCCCGGAAATGATGACCTGACGCTGCTGGTCAACCGCGCCCGCGCTCTCGCGGTGTTCCTGAAAACCGAGGATGGGCCGAACATGCTGGCCGGGTTCAAACGCGCCAGCACCATCCTGTCGCAGGCCGAGGCCAAGGATGGCGTTGAATATTCCTATGGTGCGGACATCAAATTTGCCGAGACCGACGAAGAACGCGCGCTGTTCGCGGCCCTCGACGCCGCCGAAACCGCCATCGCCCCCGCCATGGCAACCGAGGATTTCGCCTCCGCCATGGCCGCCATGGCCCAGTTGCGCGCGCCGATTGATGCGTTCTTCACCGCTGTGCAGATCAACACCGACAACCCGATCACCCGGCGCAACCGGTTGAATCTGTTGTCGCGGATTCGCAGCATCTGCTCTTGCGTGGCCGACCTGACCAAGGTTGAGGGCTGAATTACCCCCCCTTTGGCCACCAAAGCGAAGTTTGTCCCGTGGAACGGTGCGACCCGCGCCTTGGGTATGACTTGCGCCACGGGGGATATGGCGTATCCTGCGTCCGCAAACAAAAGGTGCCGCAGTGCAGAAACCCCAGACCGCTCTTGATTTCACGCTGATCACGCCGACCGCGCGCGTCACGTCGCAGACTCACGGCTGGTGCGCGGAATGTTTGCATCGGCTGGTGCGGCTGGATCTGCCGGTGCCGGCGACGGTGGCTTTGCCCGCCGCCTCGGTGCGGGCGATTGCAGGTGGTCAGGTGGTT
>JANNBI010000370.1:0-7768 GCA_031385345.1 Paracoccaceae bacterium
GCCAACTTTGCCTTCAAGGTGTCAACCGCAGAGAAGTCCTTCGAAACCTTGGCCGCTTCGCGCAATTGCTGAAGGCGCTTGGCCAGGGGTTCCAAGGTCGCAAGCATCTTTTGCCTTTGAGAAATGCGATCCGCAATTTGATCCCAAGTCAGAAGGCCGAGAAACTCGATGTTCCTCGCCAAAGCTGTTGCGTCGTCAGAACCATTCAGACTGCTCAAAACACGCAGCGCCTCATGAGTGTTAAGATCGTCACAGAGGGCTGCGATCAATCTCATGTCAGGTTTGAGTAGTTTCGCAGCTTCAAGATCACCGTATTGCGCTATCACCTCAATGAAGCCTGCAATTTTCAATTCGGCATCGACAGCCTTCTCTATCGTCCAATCCATAGGACTGCGGTAATGCGTGCTCAGATAGACAAACCGGATCACCTCACCCGGAACGCCTTTTTCCAGCAAATCCCGCACCGTGAAGAAATTCCCCAGGCTCTTGGACATTTTCTTGCCCTCGACCTGCAACATCTCGTTGTGCAGCCAAACTTGGGCAAAGCCGCCCTGCGGATGGGCGCAGGCGGATTGGGCGATTTCGTTTTCGTGGTGGGGGAATTGCAGATCCAGACCGCCGGCATGAATGTCAAAGGCCTTTTGATCCTCGGGCAGATCCTTCATCAGCAATTCATCCGCCATGGCCGAGCATTCGATATGCCAACCGGGCCGACCCCGGTCCCAGGGGCTGTTCCAACCGGGTTCATCGACCGTCGATGGCTTCCACAGGACAAAATCCATCGGATCTTTCTTGAAAGGCGCCACCTCTACCCGCGCGCCGGCGATCATGTCATCGACCGACCGGCCCGACAACGCGCCGTAATCCTTGTATGACCGGACACGAAACAGCACATGGCCTTCGCGTTCATAGGCATGGCCCTTGGCGATCAGATCCGCAATCATCGCCACCATCGGGCCGATATATTCGGTCGCGCGCGGTTCATGATCGGGCCGCAGCGCGCCCAAAGTGTCCATGTCGGCGTGATACCAGCCGATGGTTTCTTCGGTCCTTTCACGGATCAACGCTTCCAATGACCGGGGATCGCCGGCGGCTTTGCGGGTTTGGGCGGTGGCGTTGATCTTGTCATCCACATCGGTGAAATTGCGGACATAGGTGACGTGATCCGCCCCATAAACATGGCGCAGCAGGCGGTACAGCACGTCAAACACCACCACCGGCCGCCCGTTGCCCAGATGCGCGCGGTCATAAACCGTGGGGCCGCAGACATACATCCGCACATTGCGGGCGTCCAAGGGGGCAAAGACCTCTTTCTTGCGGGTCTTGGTGTTGTGCAGTTTGATCGTGGTCATGTCGTCATTCCCATGGGTCGCGCGCCTTGGCCCGGCGCGGGTCTTTCCAGTGATCCTTTGGGGATGAACTGACCGGCCCGCGCGACGTTATGTCAGCGGATAATGCAGCAAATGCAAAAGGCGGTCGGCGTTTTCATGCAGGTTGCCTAGCGCATATCTGCGGCCACGCCAAGCTTTTTTGCGCGGCGTCAGGGGGGGCTTGCCCTGCCGGGGGGCGCTGCTACCGTCGCGGCCAAACTTGGGAGATTGCGATGAACCATGATGATCTGCGCGACTGGTCGAAACGTGCGGCGGACTGGACGCATGATTATCACGCCGGTCTGCGCGACCGCCCGGTGCGCGCGCCGCTGATCCCCGGAGCGATTTCCGCGCAACTGCCGCCCGCCCCGCCCGAACAGGCCGAACCGATGGAGGCGATCTGGGCCGATTTCGACCGCATCGTGCCGCCGGGCATGACGCATTGGCAGCACCCCCGGTTCTTTGCCTATTTTCCCGCCAATGCCGCCCCGGCGTCCATTCTGGCCGAGCAACTGGCCAATGCCATGGCCTGTCAGGGCATGATCTGGCAAACCTCACCCGCCGCGACCGAGATGGAGCAGGTCATGGTCCAATGGCTGCGCCAGTCATTGGGTCTGCCCGAAGGATTTGTCGGCACCATCCACGATTCCGCAACCACCGCCACCCTGTCGGCCGTGCTGACAATGCGCGAGGCGGCTTTGGGGTTTGCGTCCAATATCAGCGGGTTGTCAGGCGCACCTAACCTTAGGATCTATGCCAGTGCCGAGACGCATTCCAGTGTGGACAAGGCGGTGCGGGTGGCGGGGATCGGGCAGGACAATCTGGTGAAAATCGCGACCGATGTCAGCCTGTCGATGGATCCGGCGGCGGTGGGGGCAGCCATCAAGGCCGATCTAGCCGCCGGGCATCTGCCGGCGGGGGTTGTTCTCTGCGCGGGCGGCACCTCGGTCGGGGCATTTGACCGGATTGGGGAGTGTGTTGCGGTGGCCCATGCGGCGGGTCTGCCGGTGCATGTGGATGCGGCTTGGGCCGGGTCCGCGATGATCTGCCCCGAGTTTCGCGATCTTTGGGCCGGGGTAGAGGCCGCCGACAGCATCGTTTTCAACCCGCATAAATGGCTGGGTGTGCAGTTTGACTGCGCGGTGCAATTCCTGCGCGATCCCGGCCCGCAGGTGAAAACCTTGGGTCTGCGGCCCAGCTATCTGGAAACGGCGGGGCGCGAGGAAATCGTGAATTTCAACGAATGGACCGTGCCTTTGGGGCGGCGGTTTCGGGCGTTGAAGCTGTGGTTCGTGCTGCGCGCCTATGGGTTGGAGGGTCTGCGCGAACGGATCCGCAACCATGTCCTATGGGCGGCGGAACTGTGCGAGGATCTGCGCGCCCTGCCCGGCCTGCGCATCGTCACCGAACCGCGCCTGTCGCTGTTCACCTTTGCCCTGCAGGGTGATGCGGCGACCGAGGCGCTGTTGACACGGATCAACGACGATGGCCGCATCTATCTGACGCAATCGCGGCATCAGGGGCGTTATGTGATCCGGGTTCAGGTCGGGCAATTCGATTGCACGCGCGATGATGTGCAGATGGTGGCGCGTGTGGTGGCCGAGTTGATGGGCTAGGCGTCCTTTTCCATCAGCGCCATCCATTCCGCCTCGGCGGTGGCGAGGGCTTTCTGGCGTTCCGCAATGCCTTCGCTGGCCTTGCGGAATTTGACGGGTTCGCGGGTGAACATCTCAGAATCCGATAGGAAATCGTTCAGCTTGTTGATCTCTGCTTCGATCCGCTCAATGATGCCCGGCAGAACCTCCAGCCGCTTTTTCTCTGTAAAGGTAAGGCCTTGGGCGACTTTCTTGACGTCATCGCGCAAGTTGGCATGCGAAGACCCGGCCTTGGTCGGCATTTCCACCGCAAAGGCGCCGCGCTGGCTGGCATAATCGCTCCACCCGCCGGGATAGACCTGGGCGCTGCCACGGCCCTCCATTGCGATGGTTGATGTGGCAACCCGGTCGATGAAATCGCGGTCGTGGCTGACCAGCAGCACGGTGCCGTCGTATTCGCCCAGAATGTCCTGCAGCAGGTCCAGCGTTTCCACATCCAGATCGTTGGTCGGTTCGTCCAGAACCAGAAGGTTCGACGTGCGCGCCATCAGTTTGGCCAGCAAAAGCCGGGCCTTTTCGCCGCCGGACAGCGATTTAACCGGGGCGCGGGCTTGCCGTTCGTCGAACAGGAAATCTTTCAGATAGGCCACGACGTGTTTGGGATTGCCGCGCACCATGACCTGATCCGACGCCCCCGACACCGCCATCAGCGGATCGCCGGTCAGGTTTTCCCAAAGCGAGGCGTTGGGATCCAGTTGCGCGCGGGTCTGGTCAAACACCGCAACTTCAAGATTGGTGCCAAGGCTGACGCTGCCTTTGTCCGGCGCGATCTGGCCCAGAAGCATCTTCAAAAGCGTCGTTTTGCCCACGCCGTTGGGGCCGACAAAGGCCACCCGGTCACCGCGCTGCACCCGCAGGTCAAAATCACGCGCGATCAGCTTGTCGCCAAAGCTTTTCTCGATCCCCTTGGCCTCGATCACTTTTTTGCCGCTGACCGGGCCGGAGTCCAGTTCCATCATCGCGGTGCCTGGGCGGCGGATCTGCGAGGAACGTTCGGCGCGCAATTCCTGCAAGGCGCGCACCCGGCCTTGGTTGCGCTTGCGCCGGGCGGAAATGCCCTCAACCGCCCATTTGCCCTCGGCCTTGATCTTGCGGTCAAGTTTATGGCGGGCGTCGTCCTCTTCGGCCCAGACGGTTTCGCGCCATTCTTCAAAGCCTTCAAAACCGGACTCGCGGCGCCGCACCTCGCCCCGGTCGATCCAAAGGGTGGCTTTGGTCAGGGCGCGCAGAAAGGCGCGGTCGTGGCTGATCAGCACAAAGGCCTGGCGGGTGTTGGCAAGTTCCGCCTCCAGCCATTCGATGGCTTGAATGTCCAGATGGTTGGTCGGCTCGTCCAGCAGCATCAGTTCGGGGGCTTCGGCCATCAGTTTGGCCAAGGCGGCCCGGCGACGTTCCCCACCAGAGGCGGTGGATACCGGCATGTCCGGGTTGAACTTCAACCCTTCGGCCACGACATCGACCTTGTAGGTTTCATCCTCGGGCAGACCGCTGGCGGCATAATTGCCCAAAGTCGCATAACCCGAGATATCCGGATCTTGTTCCATATAGCCGACGCTGACCCCCGGCGGCACCACGCGCACGCCCGAATCGGGCAGGACCAGCCCGGCCATGACCTTCATCAGGGTGGATTTGCCCGACCCGTTGCGGCCGACCAGCGCCACGCGGTCCCCCGGCTGAACCACAAGGTCCAACCCGTCAAAAACCGGATTGCCGCCGAAGGTCAGCGAGATTTGAGAAAGCTGAAGAAGGGGTGCGCGTGCCATGCCGGGGGGTTAGACGGCCTTGCGGGCGGCGTCAACCGGGGCTGCGGCGGTTTGCCCCAAGGCCGCCATCGCGCGCAGACGTTTCGCGCGGGACGGGGTCAGATCGGTCAGGGTCAAAGCGGTAAAGACATGGACCGTGTCCAGATCGCGGTCAATCCGGGCGTGATCGGCCACCCAACCGCCCAAGGTCAGATAGAAGCGTAGCAACGGCGGAACGCCTGTCGCATCTGCGCCTGATCCCGCCATGGCCAGCGCGCCGTCAAGGGGTTGCGGGCGAAAGGCCTGCGGCCCAAGGGCGGTCTGCGCCAACCACGCGAGGGCCGGGGCATGGATCTGGGCGTTTGCACCGGGCAGCGAGGTGCAGCCGAACAGGTGATCAACCCCCTGCCCCAAAGCCAGCCGCGCCAAGGCCGCCCAGCACAGCCGCACCAGATCAGGATCCTGCGCCAAGGGATTCAGGCAAAAACGCCCGACCTCAGCCTTGCGGCCGGGTTGGGCGGCAAAACGGGTCAGGTCGTAAAACTGCGCGGCATAGCTTTGATCCAGATTGTCGCCCACGTCGAACATAGCGATGCGAAAGGTGGCCAGAACCTCGCCCGTCAGGGTTTCCACCAACAGATGTTGCGCGCGGTCGTCGTAGGAATCGGCGTCGCTTTGCCCACTGTGCCGAAAGGCCATGCTGCGCAGAGCCTGCGCGCGCGCCACATCGGGCGTGCCGGCAGCCAACCGGGCCCGGTAGCGCGGCGTCAGAAGGTCACGCATCCGTCAGCCCCTTGCAACGATCCTTGGCATCACGCCCCCCAAGCCTTAGATTTGGTCCCATAGCGCCGCAAGGTGCAAGGCGTCAAAAGGAAAAGCCATGGATAAGGTTGAGAAATCGGAAACGGAATGGAAGGCGCAATTGTCGGATCTGGCCTATAAGGTCACGCGGCAACATGGCACCGAACGGGCCTTCAGTCATGACGATTTCCCCAAAACCCCCGGCACCTATCGCTGTGTGTGCTGTGATGCACCCCTGTTCGATCAGGCGACAAAGTTCGATTCGGGTACTGGTTGGCCGTCGTTCTATGCGCCGTTGGACGGCGATCTGGTGGGCGAGACGGAGGATAAGGGCTGGTTCATGACCCGCACCGAGGTGCATTGCAACACCTGTCAGGCGCATCTGGGCCATGTGTTTCCCGATGGTCCGCGTCCAACTGGCCTGCGCTATTGCATGAACGGTGTCGCGCTGAAATTTGATCCGGCGGACTAGTTGGTCATCCGTACAACTTGGTGGCGCGCGCTTCAAAGGCGCGCACCACGCGGGTCATCGCTTCGTGAAACACCAGACCGATGACGCCCGACAGGATCGGGTTGCGAAATTCGAAATCAACGGTGAAGCGCACCTGACACTGGCCGGGTTCGGTATCTTCAAACCCCCATTCCGAATGCAGGTGTTTGAAGGGGCCGTCCAGATAGTCGGTCAGGATCCGGCGCTGATCGGGATACAAGGTGACGCGCGATCCGAATTTCTCGCGGAACACTTTGAAGGAAATCACAAGATCCGCCTCCATCACCTCACCTCCGTCGATCGGTTTGGACGTGCGGATGCGCGCCGCCGCACACCATGGCAGAAATTCAGGATAGCGCGCCACATCCGCCACCAGCGCATACATCTCCGCAGCGCGGTGCGGCAGAACTTTGGTTTCGTCGTGGCGCGGCAAGGGGCGGCCTTTCTTCTCCGTGACTTGGGCGCTTTCATCGGCTAGAACGGGGCGGAAAATCAAGGGGACAAATATGCCCGATAAAGCCTATGTCATCGATCAGATGATTTCGGCCAAGTCCATTGCCGCGCGGGTGGAAAGCCTGGCGGCGCAGATCACCAAACACTACGCCGGCTGCGACAAATTGGTGGTCGTGGGGTTGCTGCGCGGATCCTTCGTGTTCATCGCGGATCTTGTGCGAGAGATTGACCTGCCCGTCGAGGTCGATTTTCTGGAAGCCTCGTCCTACGGTGACGCCATGCATTCCAGCCGCGAGGTGCGCATCTTGAAGGATCTACGTGGCGAGATTGCGGGCAAAGAGGTGCTGGTCGTCGAAGACATCGTCGATACCGGCTTTACCTTAACCCATGTGAAAAACCTGCTGCTAAGCCGACAGCCCAAAAGGCTGGAGGTCTGCGTGTTGCTGGACAAGCCGACACGCCGCGAGGTCGAGATCAAGGCGACCTGGACCGGGTTTGAGATTCCCGATGAATTTGTCGTCGGCTACGGCATTGATTTCGCACAAAGAAACCGCAATCTTCCCTATATCGGCAAGGTGCGGTTTACCGAATGATCCTGCCGGATTATCTGGCGCCCGGTCTGAACGTGGTCTTTTGCGGCACCGCCCCGGGCCGTAATTCGGCGCAAAAGGGGCATTATTATGCCAATCCCGGCAATCAGTTTTGGGCGCTGCTGGCCGCGACGGGGTTGACGCCGCGAAAACTGACCCCGTCCGAGGATCAGCAGATCCTGACCTTTGGTCTGGGCCTGACCGATCTGGCCAAGACCGCCTTTGGACAGGATGCCGAGATCCCGGTGACGGCTTGGGATCCGGCAGGTTTGATACGAAAGATCAGCGGCCTGCGGCCCCGCGCGCTGGCCTTTACCAGTCTGACGGCGGCCCGACTTGCGTTGGGTCAACCTGCCGCGCCCGGCCCAATTTCTGCAGACCATCGTCTGCCGGGCATCGCACTTTGGGCCCTGCCCTCGTCATCAGGTCTTGCGCGACGGCATTTTTCGGCAGACCCTTGGCACAACCTAAGCGTCTGGATAACATCAACACGATGAACTGGTTGATCCGCATGTCGCAATGGGCGCGCAACCCGCCGCCGATGTGGAAAGTTCGCCTTGTCGTGGGCGTGGTTCTGCTGTGTTTTGCAATTTACGGCGTTGAACTTCTCTGGGGCTGGCCAGAGTTTTTGACGGTCAACAAGCGCCCCCGTTTCAGCGCGCCGTGA
>JANNBI010000318.1:0-3867 GCA_031385345.1 Paracoccaceae bacterium
GACGCCAGCCCGTATTTGCCCGACAACAGCCCGCCGCCCAGCGGGGAATAACTGTAGATCCGAATGCTCTGATCGGCGGCCATTGGCAAAATCTCAACCTCGGCCTGACGTTTGACCAGATTGTACATGGGTTGCAACGCGTCCACCTGCACTCCGAAAGTGGCAGCGATGGTCTGGGCTTTCATGACTTGCCAAGCGGCGAAATTGGACAGGCCGATCTGCCGGATCAGGCCGCGTTGTTTGAAATCGGCAAAAGTTTCAAAGGTTTCGTGCAGGGGGCTGTCAGGGTGAAAGCGGTGCAGGTACAGCAGATCGACCTGATCCATGTTCAACCGCTTTCGGCTGGCGTCGAACTGCTGTGTCAGGTTGGCGCGTCCGCCGCCGCCGTGGAAGCCCGCCTTCGTAGCGATGAACAGACGGTCCCGCACCGGAGCCGCGAACTGGCCAAGCAGGGTTTCAGACGCGCCGTCGTTGTAACCGCAGGCGGTGTCGAAATGGGTGATGCCCGCGTCGATGCAGGCGTCGAACATCGCGCGGGAGGCGGCGGCATCGGCGCGACCACCAAATTGCATGGTGCCAAAGGCAAGGGGGGCAGTGTTTGTCATACCCCGATCCTGTCATGGACAAGGGTCAGTTGAAAGCCCGCGCGCGACCTGTCCGGGGTCGGCTTTGGCAAGGGAATGGGGCGAGGCGATTGACTTTGATATATACCTATGTATGTATATACAGATGAGTGGATATAATCCCCTGTTGCACGTGATGGCCGACCCTGTGCGCCAGCAGATCCTGATGGCCCTGCGCGGTGGAGAGCAGCCGGTGGCGGCCCTTGTCGCAAAGGTAGGGATCGCGCAATCCGGCGTCTCGCGGCATTTGCGGATCCTGCATCAGGCGCAGGTGGTGCAGGTGCGCGCACAGGGCCAGCAGCGGTTCTACGCGCTTCGGGCAGAGCCGTTCATCGAGTTGGACAACTGGTTGACACAATATCGCGCGCTGTGGTCCGGGCGGTTGGACCGGATGGCAGGGGCGCTGGCGGCGCGGCAACTGAAAGGAACGGATGATGACTGAGTTGACGATGGAGCGGCGGTTCACCGCGCGACTGGCCGATGTCTGGGCAATGTGGACCACCGCGCAAGAGATTGAGAAATGGTGGGGGCCGAATGGTTTTGGCGTGCGGGTGCGCGTGCTGGATCTGCGAGTGGGCGGGGTGCTGGACTATGTGATGGTGGCGCAGGATCCGGCGATGGTGGATTACCTGCGCGCCAATGATATGCCCAGCGAAACGCCGGTCACGCTGACCTTTACCGAGGTCACCCCGATGACGCGGCTGGCCTGGCGGCATGTGGTGGATTTCATCCCCGATCATCCGCCCTATGACACCGATCATGTGCTGGATCTGACGCAGGACGGCGATGCCGTGCATCTGCGCGTCAGCATCGGACGGATGCACGACGCCCTTTGGACTGAACGCAGTCGCAAGGGTTGGGAAGAAGAATTGAACAAACTGGTGGCGTTGTTTGCGGCGCGGGTGGGCTGAGACATTGGCAAGCGGACTTGGTTAGAGGTCAGGTCAGCAAGACGGCTGGCTGCCAGCATGGAAAAAGGCCCGCCAATCTGGCGGGCCTTTCGATTTTGGGTCGGTTCAGATTACTGCGGGATGTCGCCGGTGATGCCTTCGACATAAAAGCCCATGCCCAACAGGTCGCCGTCCGGTGCGGTCACGCCGTCAGCCAACCAGACCGAGCCGTCCTGCTTGTTGATCGGGCCGGTGAAGGGGTGAAGAGTGCCGGCCGCAATCGCGTCACGCATTGCCTCGGCCTCGGCTTTTACTTCGGCCGGGACGGCGGATGTGATGTCACCAATCAGCACTTCACCGCCGGCAATCCCCTCCCAAGCGTCAGCCTGTTCATAGGTGCCGTCCAGCAAAGCCCCGACACGCTTCACGTAGTAGGGCCCCCAGTTGTCGATGATCGAGGTCACGCGCGGCGAGGGCGCGTAATCCGCCATATCCGACGCCTGACCAAAGCCGATCACGGCACCGTTGGTTTTTGCGGCTTCGGCCAGCGGGGCGGTGGAATCGGTATGCGAGGCGATAACGTCAACGCCCTGATCGATCAGTGCCTTCGCGGCATCAGCCTCTTTCGCGGGGTCGAACCAAGTGAAGGCCCAGACGACCGACAGTTCAACCGCCGGGTTCACCTTTTTGGCGTTCAGATAGTAGCTGTTGATGCCCATGACAACTTCGGGGATCGGGAAGGATCCGATATAGCCGATCTTGTTGGATTTGGTCATGCGGCCCGCGATCAGCCCCTCAATCGCACGGCCTTCATAGAAGCGCGCGTTATAGGTCGAGACATTGGCCGAATCACGCTTGAACCCGGTAGCGTGTTCAAATTTCACGTCGGGGAATTTCGCCGCGACCGCATTGGTCGGGTCCATATAGCCGAAAGAAGTGGTGAAGATGATGTTACAGCCCGACAGCGCCATCTGGGTCAGCACGCGCTCTGCATCCGCGCCCTCTGGCACGTTTTCCTGCCAGGCCAGTTCGACCTTGGTGCCGAATTCTTCCTGCACGTCCAGCGCACCTTGATGGTGTTGATAGGTCCAGCCGCCATCGCCAATCGGACCGACATAAACAAAGCAGGCCTTGACCTTGTCCATGCCAGCGGCAAGCGACGAGGTGGCAGCCATCAGACCAAGGCCAAGTGCTGCCGAGGCGAGGAGGGTTCTTCTGAGCATCGTAATCTCCCGTTGGTGGGGGGTATTTGCCCCCGGTTTGATTTTGGCCCCTAGCGTGAGGCGTGAAAGTTCTGACCCAAGGCAGCGGGGGCATTCAGCCCGGTCTTGCCCCGTCCCGAGGACATGATCACCAGCACAAGAATAGTTATCAGATATGGCGACATCGACAAGTATTCGACCGGGATCCAAGACCCAGCCACTTGCAGATTCAATTGCAGTACGGTGATGCCGCCAAAAAGATAAGCACCAATTAAGACCCGCCAAGGTTTCCACGAGGCGAAAACAACAATGGCCAGCGCAATCCAGCCAGCCCCGGCGGTAATTCCATCCACCCATTGCGGCACCCGCACCAAGGACACATAGGCCCCACCCATCCCCGCCATCGCCCCGCCAAAGGCAATGGCCCCCAGCCGGATGCGTCCCACCTTGTATCCAAGCGCATGGGCGGCGTCATGGCTTTCCCCGACGGCGCGCAGGATCAGGCCCAACCGCGTCGATTTCAGCACCCACCACAACAAGGCGGTCATTGCGATCGAGAAGTAGACGATCCAGTCATGGCTGAACAACACCCGGCCAAAGAACGGAATCTCGGCCAAGGGGCCAAGGGGCACGGCAAGGGTCTGCACCGGCTTCAGCCCGTTGTAGCTTTGCCCCATCAGGGACGACATGCCGAGGCCGAACATGGTCAGGGCCAGGCCGGTGGCGACTTGATTGGCCAGCAGCACCTGAGTCAGAAAGGCAAAGATCAGCGACAGTGCGGCCCCGCCCAGGGCCCCGCCGACAAAGCCCAGAACCGGGCTTTCGGTGTGGATGGTGACGATAAAGCCGCAGATCGCGCCCATGATCATCATGCCTTCAACACCAAGATTCAGCACACCCGCCTTTTCCACCACCAATTCGCCCAGTGCTGCCAACATGATCGGCACCGAGGCCACCATCAGCGAGGCAATCAGAACTGCCGGATTGATCGACCCGAAATCCATCTATTTGCCCCCCGAGGTGCGGATGCGGTAATTGGTCAGAACGTCAACGCCCAAAAGAAAGAACAAAAGCATCCCCTGAAACACCTGAATGGCCGCCGAGGGCAGGCCAAGATTGGTCGAAGCCATTTCGCCGCCAACATAAGTCAGG
>JANNBI010000333.1:0-1532 GCA_031385345.1 Paracoccaceae bacterium
GCAATTGTACGGGGCCAAGGCAGCTCTGGGGCTGATCGCGGCCATCCCGCCGGTGGTTCTGGGGGTGATGATCCAGAAACATCTGGTGCGCGGCCTGACATTCGGGGCGCTGAAACAATGACGCCGCGCAGTGAAACCGCCAAGCTGGGATTCCGGCTGACCCTGCCCGCGCTACTGCTGGTGCTGTTCATCTCGGTGTTTCCGCTGCTGATGCAGGCTTATATCTCACTTACCGACTGGTCGCCTTTGTCGGGGCAACCCTGGACGCAGGCCTGGGCCTTCTGGAACAATTTCGCCAATTATGTCGATGTCATCAGTGATGACCGGCTGTGGTCGGCGTTGGGGCGGACCGCGCTGGTGATGGCGGTCTGCGTTCCGGTGGAGTTTTTGCTGGGTCTGGGCCTTGCAACGCTGTTCATGGATGATTTTCCCGGCAAACGGGTGCTGTATTCGATCCTGATCATGCCGATGATGGTGGTGCCGGCGGTGGCGGGATACATGTTCTTCATGCTGTTCCAGTCGGGCGGCCCGGTGAATGACATCTTGTCGATGTTCGCGGGCGGGCCGGTCACGGTGGCCTGGCTGTCGGACCCGACTTTGGCGCTGGTGGCGGTCATGGTGGCCGATATCTGGCAATGGACGCCCCTGATGTTTCTGATCCTTCTGGCCGGTCTGGTCGGCGTGCCAGAGGATCAGATCAAGGCGGCAACCCTGCTGGGGGCCAATGCCTGGCAGCGGTTCACCTCGATTGTCTTGCCACGGATGAAGGTGATCATCGGCATCGCGCTGGCAATCCGGGTGATCGAATGTTTCAAGATCTTCGACACCTTGTTCATCATGACCGGCGGCGGACCCGGCGTCGCGACCGAGACGATTTCGGTCTATATCTATAAAATCGCCACGCAGGATCTGATCTGGGGTTATGTCGCGGCCATCGCGCTGTCGATCCTGATCGTGCTGTCGGTGGTCTGCGTCTGGGCGCTGAAACGCATGGCGCGGGTGCCGGGATGAGCATGATCCGGCTGGAAAATCTGGTGAAACGCTTTGGCCCCTTCACGGCGCTGAAAACCATGGATCTGACGATTGCGGATGGAGAGTTTGTCGCCCTGCTTGGCCCGTCAGGCTGTGGGAAATCGACCACGATGAACATGATCGCGGGCATGGAAACCCCGACCGAGGGGCGCATTCTGTTTGGCGACCGCGATATGGCCGGGGTGGCGATGGGGCGGCGTGGTGTTGGATTCGTCTTTCAGAACTATGCGATTTTCACCCATATGACGGTGCGCGAAAACCTGTCCTATGGCTTGCGTGCCACGCGGCGTCCAGCGTCCGAGGTCGCGCAGCGCACTGCCGCGATGGCCGATTTGTTGCAACTGGGGCCGATGCTGGACCGCCCGGCCAAGGGGCTGTCGGTCAACATCCTGCAACGGGTGGCGATCGGGCGGTCGGCGGTGATTGAACCCGCGATCTTTCTGCTGGATGAGCCGATGTCGAATGTCGATGCTGCCTTTCGCGCCGTGATGCGGACCGAG
>JANNBI010000337.1:0-13204 GCA_031385345.1 Paracoccaceae bacterium
GGAACCCCACCGCCAACAGCAGACCCAGAAAGATCGCCAAAGGCATCTGGGCGGGCCAATTGGCATCGACCCAGCGGATGTAATTCCACTGCGTCGGGTTGTAGGTGGCGGCCAAAAGGCCAAAGGCCCCGAGAAACCGCAGAAGAATGCCCATGATCCGCTCCTGTATCTTTTGTCTTTGGTGGCGCAAGATCGCGTGCCTGTCCAGCAGGACCACGGTATATTCTTTGGCCCCGGCCCCCTGTTGCGGCGATTTAGCGGTTTCAACCGGGGCCACGGACCGCTATAGCACGATCGGTTTTTCCCAGAAGCACAAAGGATATACCATGGCCAATGTTGTCGTCGTCGGCGCCCAGTGGGGTGACGAGGGGAAGGGCAAGATCGTGGACTGGCTGTCAGAGCGGGCCGATGTGATCGCCCGCTTTCAAGGCGGCCATAACGCGGGTCACACGCTGGTCATAGACGGCAAGGTGTACAAGCTGTCGCTGCTGCCCTCGGGCATTGTGCGGGGTGGCAAGCTGTCGGTCATTGGCAATGGCGTGGTGGTGGACCCTTGGCATCTGGTGATGGAGATCGCCAAGCTGCGCGCCCAAGGCGTTGATATCACGACGGAAAACCTGATGGTGGCGGAAAATGCCAGCCTGATCCTGCCGATCCATGGCGAATTGGACCGCGCCCGCGAAGGCCAGACCGGGGTGGCCAAGATCGGCACCACCGGGCGGGGCATCGGCCCGGCCTATGAGGACAAGGTCGGCCGGCGCGCCATTCGCGTGGCGGATCTGGCGGATGAGCAAACCCTTGTCACCCGTGTTGACCGGCTGATGGGGCATCACGATGCGCTGCGCAGGGGGCTGGGGGTTGACCCGATTGACCGTGAGGCGTTGCTGACGGCCCTGCGCGAGATCGCACCGCAGATCCTGCCCTATGCCAAGCCCGTGTGGAAGGTTTTGACCGAGGCACGCCGCGCCGGAAAGCGCATTCTGTTCGAAGGGGCACAGGGCGCGCTGCTGGACATTGATTTCGGCACTTATCCCTATGTCACCTCGTCCAACGTCATCGCGGGACAGGCGGCGACCGGGGTGGGTCTGGGGCCAACGGCGATTGATTTTGTGCTGGGGATCGTCAAGGCCTATACCACGCGGGTGGGCGAAGGCCCCTTCCCGGCGGAACTGTTTGACGCCGATGGCGAGCGGTTGGGCGAACGGGGCCATGAATTTGGCACCGTGACCGGACGCAAGCGGCGCTGCGGCTGGTTCGATGCGGTTCTGGTGCGCCAGACCTGCGCGACCAGTGGTGTGTCGGGCATCGCGCTGACCAAACTGGACGTGCTGGACGGGTTCAAGACGCTGAAAATCTGCGTCGGCTATGACCTGGACGGGGTGCGGATGGATTATCTGCCGATTGCCGCCAATCATCAGGCCCGCTGCACGCCGATCTACGAAGAAATGGACGGGTGGAGCGAGACAACCGCCGGGGCGCGGTCCTGGTCGGAATTGCCAGCGGCAGCGATCAAATATGTCAAGCGCATCGAAGAGTTGATCCAATGCCCGGTGGCGCTACTTTCCACCTCACCCGAGCGGGATGACACCATTCTGGTGACTGACCCCTTCGCGGATTAAGGATCACGACCCCCGTTCCCTGTCGCATCGCGGCGGGGGCGGGCGGCAATGAAGGAGCGCCCGATGGCCCTAAGCTACAAGACCCGCCGCAGATTGTCCTTGTTGATCCTGCTGGTGGCGCTGCCGGCCTATGTGGTGGTTGCGGTATCGGTGGTGGGGCTGATCGAGCGGCCTTCGGTTCTGGCGGAACTGGCGATTTATCTGGGCTTGGGGCTGGTCTGGATCCTGCCCTTCCGCGCGGTGTTTCGCGGCATTGGCCAGCCGGACCCGAATGAGGGCCCGAAATAAGCGCGGCTGAAGGGCGTTTGTTTTCAGTGTCTTGGGCCGGAATTACAGGCATCAAATAACATCGGGAGGAAAGGATGCAGTGCCTTTCCTCCCGGAACCGGAGCGTGAGTGGCAGCCTCAGCCGGCGATCTTTTTGGCCTCGATCATCAAGGATGAGGCGGTGCCAATGGTGTAAAGGCCCCGGCGCAGTTTCTGCATCCGGCCTTCGCGCAGAAGGTCGCCAAATTCGACCAGCACCTCTTCGAGATCGGGCGCGTCTTCGATGATCAGCCCTTCGATCTGGGTGAAGATATGGGCGCGGGTGAATTCCGGCCGGTTCAGGATAAGGGTGTTGTAAACACCGGCGGCTTCCAGCAGTTCGGACAGGTCCAGCACGCCCAAAGCCTCGGCAAACTCGGCAAAGCTTTGGGTTTCGTCGGCGGCGAAGATGTTTTCGACGGCGGCGGGGATTGGATCGGCTGCGGGCAGGTCGGTTGCGGGCAGATCTGCCAGAACCGGGTCGGCCAATACCGGGTCGGCCAGAACCGGATCGGCGGCGAAATCCGCCTCGATCAGATCCTCGTCGGGGGCGGACATTTCCTGCGGTTCCATCGCCTCGGACGCCAGCGGCATGCCGACAGGATGGTCAAAAGGCGAGATGTCGCGCGCCGGATCGGCGGCGGCATCGTTCAGGGCGGCTGCGGCACTGCCGCGCGCGACCTGAATGCGGCGCGGGCGGACCTGCGGGGCGGCATCGGGCACGATCTGCACCGGCGAGACGGCCGGGGCCGGACCACGCGGACGGTCGATGCGCTGTTCGGACACCAGAACCAAGGGGGCCGGGCGGGGGGTGTTTTCCACCGGGCGGCTGGCGCGCACGACGTGATCCAGATCACGGCGATAGCGGTCTTGCGGATCTTCGACACGAGAGCCGACGGGGTTGATCTGGCGTTCAGCGACGGTGGCGGCCACAGCGGCCTTCAGATGCTGGATCGCGGACAGGCGGCGACGGGCGTCCGGCTGTTCCAACTCGCTGTCGGCTTGGGCGATCAGGCGGTCAAAGGCGCCCTCTTCGGCAACCATGGGCGGGCGGGCCGGGGTCAGATCTTGGTCGTCGGAAAGATTGGCGGGGGCATCGGTGATCCCGGCCTCCAGCGCGGCGAGTTCGGCGGCCAGGTCAGCCTCGGCCTCGGCTGACAGGGCGGCTTGCGACTTTGGTGCGGCCAGATTGCTGGCGTCCAGACGCAGCGGGGCGTCGGAGCTGGCGGCAGGCGGGGCGTCGGCGCGGCGGATGCGGATGACGCGGGCGCGGGCCTCTTGCAGCACCGGGTTGGCGGTCAGCGGATCGGCAGCCCGAGGTTGCGCGGCCTCGGCCAGCGGGGCCGGGGCTGCGATTGGTGCCGGGACTTCGGCCGGAATTTGGGCCGGAATTTGGGCCGGGGTGACAAGGGCCGAGGTGCCAAGGCGGCGCACTTTGCGTTCCTTGCGCGTCGGTGCATCAAGGGCGGCTTGCAGCGGATCAACGGGCGCTTCGGCTGCGACCATTTCGACGGTTTCCGCAGTCTCGGGTACCAAAGCAGTCTCGGGTACCAGAGCAGTCTCGGGCACCAGAGCAGTGTCGGGTGCGTCGGTTGCGGCATTGTCCGGCGCTCCGAACACCAAAGCCACGTCCATCAGATCGGCGGCGTCGGCATCAGGGTCGGCCAGCGACGCCTCGTCAAAATCCGAATAATCTTCAAAGCCGGCGTCGTCGGTTTCGGGTGCGTTTTCGATCAGATCGACGGCGGGGTGCGCGGCTTCGGTGGCCATGGCATCTTCGGCCAGACCACGCAGAAGGGCGTCGTCAGCGGCCAGATCGTCCGCATCATAGTCATCACCGGTCAGATTGGCGGTGATCAAATCTTCGGTGACCATGACCTCAGCGGCCAGATCTTCGGCATCCAGATAATCGGCGCCCAGATCGTTGGAACCGGCGTGATCGGCCAGATCGGCGTCAAGGATAGGATCAGCCCGGTCCAGAACCCGACCGAACATTTCGGCCTCATCTGCCAGTGACGCGGGGCTGTCGTTTTCTGCAACCTTTGCTTCGGCAGTCGGAAGCCATTCCCCATCCGCCATAAGATCGGACGAGAAATCCTCCAGCGAGAAATCTTCGGTCAACAGGTCTTCGGCCCCGATGGCAGCGGCGTTGAAGTCCAGGGGTGCCAGGTCTTGGGCATCAAGTGCCGCATCCAGATCGGGTTGGGCGATGGGATCAAAGGCGGCGTCAGGGGGGGCAACCACAACCAGCGCAACCACAACCGGATCGGGCGCAATAACCGCATCTTCAACCTGATCAAAGCTTTGCGGCATTGGCGGCAGGGCGGCATCATCGCGCAGGGCACGCAGCCGTTGCAAGGTTTGCGCCACCGAGGTCAGGGTCGGGCCTTCGATCAGCGAGGGGCCAAGATCCTCGGCGTCGCTGTCAAGATAGGCCGCGACCGGGCTGGCGGCAGCGCGGATGGGGGCGGTGACGGCGGGCGACGGAGCCAGCGCCACGACAGGGGCGACCACCGGGGCCGGGGCAGGCTGAACCGCAGGGGCCGCAACCGGCGTCGGATCGGCGCTGTGCAGCGGGCCGTCGGCGGCGCGCAGGGTGATCCCGGTATCGGAAATCTTTGCCTCGACCCGGCGCTGAATTTCGCGTTCGGCAATGGCATGCAGCATCGCGGCATCCGGTGTCGGAGGCTCTGCGCCGAAGTAGCGGTCACCGGCGGCCAGATCGCGGAAATACTCCGCAATCGCCTTCATCGTGTTGAACGGCTCGTCAAAGCCTTCCAAGGTACACGAGAAGGTTCCATAGGAAACCGTGAGAATTTTACTTGCACCGATCATCTGATGCTGGCCCCTTACCCAACTTAACTTGTTCAAACTGACGCCGCACTAAATCGAATCCATGGACAGAAGGGGGTAATTTAAAGGATTGATTGTGTTCTTGGAACCGGGTCTTTGCCGCAATTGAGGAAACAGTATTGGGGCAAAATCAAGTGATTGTCGAATCTGAAACCGGGGTGACGCTGGCAGGGGGCGCACCGTTTTCGGGCCGCGAACTGGCGCGCGCGCGGCGTTTTGCCCCGGTTTTGGTGGCTGCGGACGGTGGCGCGGACCGTTTGCTGCGGTTGGGCGCCGAACCGCAGGCGGTGATCGGAGATTTCGATTCCATTTCGCCGCAGGCAAAAGAGCGGTTGGCGGGCCGTCTGTTTCCAATTTCAGAACAAGTCACCACAGATTTTGACAAGGCGCTGCGGTCGATCACCGCGCCTTTCGTGCTGGGGTTAGGATTCGCCGGGGCGCGGGCCGATCACGGGCTGGCGGTGCTGAACGCGCTGGTGCGCCATCCTGACCGGCGCTGTCTGATCCTGTCGGGCAGCGATGTCAGCTTTCTGGCGCCGGTCGCGCTGCGGCTGCGGTTGCCGCTGGGGTCGCGGCTGTCGCTGTTCCCGATGGGTCCAGTGCGGGGGCAAAGTCTGGGGCTGCGCTGGCCAATCGCGGGGATCGACTTTGCGCCGGACGGGATGATCGGCACCTCGAACGAGGTGTCGGGGCCGCTGGTTGACCTGACCTTTGATGCGCCAAGGATGCTGGTGATCCTGCCGGTCAGATCTCTGCCGGCAGTTCTGCGCGGGTTCGGGCTGCTGTCTGACGCTCGCGCCAGATGACATACAGGCCCGAGGCGACGATGATGGCGATGCCCGCCCCGGTCAGCCAGTTCGGGAAATCGCCAAAGACGGCATAGCCAAGGGCGACGGCGGTGACGATTTCAAGATAGTGGATCGGCGCAAGGGTCGAGGCCGGGGCATATTGCAGCGCCAGCGTCATGCACATATGGCTGGCCGCCGCCCAAAAACCGACGCCGAACAGCCACAGCCAGGCCCAGCTTTGTGGCGTGACCGGGTCCAGCGTCAGAATGCCCGAGCCATCGGCCAGAAGCAGGATCGGCAGGCAGATCAGACTGCCGGCGATCGAGGTGTGCAATTGCTGGGTGACCGGATGCATCTGGGTCGAGATGCTGCGGGTGATCAGCATATAGCCGGCAAACAGGAAGGCCGTGGCAAGCGGGTACAGCGCCACCCAGCCAAAGGCGGACAGCGAGGGCTGGATCACCAGCATGGCGCCAAAAAACCCCACGACTGAGGCGATGATCCGGCGCGGCCCGATATGATCGCCAAACAGCAGATGGCCCAGAATCAACAGGATGAACGGCTCGACAAAGACAATCGCCAAGGCGTCCGCGATGGGCATCACCACCACGGCGGCGACAAAACCATAGGTCGACAGGATCAACAAAACCGCGCGGGCGGTGATCAACCAGGCCAGCCGCAAAGGGATGCGCCAGGTCAGCCCCATGGCCAGAACCACAGGCACCATCAGCGCGCCTTGCACGACAAACCGTGCCGTGGTGATCTGGCCGACGGGGATCGTGGTGGTGGCCAGCTTGGAGGCGGTGTCCAGCAAGGGCGCCAGCACACAAAAAGCCATCATCAAGGCGATGCCGCGCAGGGTGGGGTCTTTGATCATGCAGTTTCTTACCCGATCATACCCCGCACCCCCTGCCCAAAACCGACGCGGCCTTTGCCAATCAGGGTAAATTGAGTGCCTTGCGGCACATTCCTATTGTCTTGCCTCTGGCGGTGCCCGCCAACCGGCAAGGCAGGGTCGCTCCGCGGGGGGATATTTGGATCAAAGTGAAGGCGATCCCGGGCTGGCCTTCAATGTGGGTCAAATAGTCCCGGGGGAGCGCGCGTCTGCGCGAGGGGGCAGCGCCCCTGTCTTGAGGAGGCGGGTCTTGACCCGGCGACGAGGCAAGGACTTTGCGCGCCTGCGCGCTCCGCTGGATTTGGCGCCTTCAGGTTTTGCGCTATCAGCAGTTGGGGACGTTGACGGCCAGACCGCCAAGCGAGGTTTCCTTGTACTTCTCGTGCATGTCCTGCCCGGTCTGGCGCATGGTTTCAATGCAGGCGTCCAGCGATACCAGATGCGTGCCGTCGCCGCGCAGGGCCAGACTGGCCGCCGATACCGCCTTGATCGCCCCAAGACCGTTGCGTTCGATGCAGGGCACCTGCACCAGCCCGCGCACTGGGTCGCAGGTCATGCCCAGATGGTGTTCCAGCGCGATTTCGGCGGCGTTTTCGACCTGCATCACCGTGCCACCCAGCACGGCGGCCAAGGCGGCGGCGGCCATGGCGGCGGCGGACCCGACCTCGGCCTGACAGCCGCATTCGGCACCAGAGATCGAGGCGTTGTGTTTGCACAGGCCCCCGATGGCGGCGGCGGTTAACAGGAAATCGGGAATGCGCGTGGTCGTGGCCCCGGGCACATGGTCAAGGTAGTAGCGCAGTACGGCGGGCAGCACCCCGGCCGCGCCATTGGTGGGCGCGGTCACCACCTGCCCCCCGGCGGCGTTTTCTTCGTTCACCGCCATGGCATAAAGGCTCATCCAGTCGTTTATCGTGTGCGGGGCGGTCATGTTCAACCCGCGTTCGGCCATCAGGGCATCATGGATGCCCTTGGCGCGGCGGCGCACCTTCAGCCCGCCCGGCAGGATCCCGGTGCCCTCCATCCCGCGCGAAATACAATCGTTCATCACCTGCCACAGCCGGGCGATACCGGCGTCAACCTCGGCCTTTGTGCGGAATTTCAGCTCGTTCGCCAGTTTCATCTGCGCGATGGTCAGGCCCGAGGCTTTGGCCATGGCCAGCATCTCGTCGGCGGTGTCGAAGGGATAGGGCACATCGGCGCGGGCGCGGGATTTGGCGCCGCCCGCAGCCGCCAGTTCCGCCGCGGTCAGCACGAAGCCGCCGCCGATGGAATAGAAGGTGTCCTGCAAGATCACATCGCCCTGAGCGTCGGTGGCCATCAGGATCATGCCATTGGCATGGCCGGGCAGGGCGGGGCCGTAGTCAAAGATCAGGTCGGTCTTGGGGTCAAAGCGCAAGGGAGGCAGGCCGGCAACCTTTATCTGGTGGGTCTGGGTGATGCTTGCCAGCGTGGCCTCGGCCTTTTCGGCATCGTAGGTGGCGGGTTCGAACCCGGCCAGCCCAAGGATCGTGGCGCGGTCGGTGGCATGACCGACCCCGGTAAAGGCCAGCGAGCCATGCAGCGAGGCGCGGACCCCGTGAAAGTGAAACGGCGAGGCGCGCAGGGCGGCCAGAAACCGCGCCGCCGCCACCATCGGCCCCATCGTATGCGAGGAGGAGGGGCCGACGCCGACCTTGAACATATCAAAAACCGAGAGGAACATCGGGTCGTCCTTTCACAGGGCAAAGTATTTCTGCGTTCACAGGGCAGAGCCTTCGGGGGGATCGGCATAGGTCGGGGCGGTAAAGATCTTGGGGCCAAGACCTTCGGCCACGGCGACGCGCAGTGTGGCGGGGCGGGATTCAAGCGCAAGGGCAAGGGCGTGCAGGGCGGCAAAGCGGGACAGGTCCAGCCAGCCGTTGCGGTCGGCGGGGTACAGCGTGATCCAGCGGATCAGGCAGCAGATGTAATAGCCCAAGACCGATGGGGTATCACCGCGCAGGAAGGTCGGCGCGCTGGCGGCCAGGCTGTTCAGCAGGTCCAAATGGCGCAGGATCCGTGCCTCGGTTGTGGAGCGAAAGGCGGGGATGGCCTGCGGCGATCCGGCGTGAGCCTCGGGGTAAAACAGCAGGCGGGCGTCCGAATGCAGGGTGTTGGCGGTGAAGAACAGCCATTTCAGGAAATCAGCGCGGCCATGCGTGCCGGGGGGCGGGGCCATCTGGCCATGGACCTCGGTCAGCCACAGCAGGATCGCCCCGGTTTCAAACAGCGTGCCCTGCGGCGTTTGCAGGGCGGGGATCAATCCGGTGGGATTGACCGCGCGGTAGGCCGGGCTGTCCTGCGCTTTTGTCGCGCGGTCCACCAACGCGGTGCGGTAGGGCAGGCCCATCTCCTCCAGCACGATGCGGATGATCTGCGAGGCGTTGTCAGGGGCATAGTGCAGCACATACATGCGGGTCAGCCGGGATTGGTAAAGATCGTCTGACCCAGACCTTCGGCCTTGGCGACTGACAGGGCGGCAGGGCGCGCCTGAAGCATTGTCAGGACGCGGTGCAGGGCGGGGTAATCGGCGGCGCGGACATATCCGGTGGACTGTGGGTCATTCTGGCCCAGCCAGCGCATCAGGACCGCGATGTAATAGCCCAGAAGGCTGGGCTGATCTGATGACAGCCAGGACGGGTTTTCTTCGGCTGCGGTGTTCAGGGCGGTCAGCAGGGTTTGCATCCGCGCCGAGGCATGGGTCAGAACCGCACCGGCAGCCGCCTCGCCCGCGACACGGTCGGGATAGAAGACGTCCATCAGCGTGGTGTGGATATTGGTCGAGGTGAAGAAGAACCATTTCAGGAATGCCGCGCGGTCCGGCGCATCGGGGGCGGGGGCAAGGCCGGGATGGCGGTCGGACAGGTACAGCAGGATTGCGGCGGATTCGAACATCGGGCCATTCGGCGTTTCCATCGCGGGGATCTTGCCCAGGGGATGCAGGGCGCGGTAATCCGGGCTGGCCAGTTCGCCTGCCTCACGGTCGATGGCACGCGCCTCATAGGGTTGGCCCAACTCCTCCAGCACCAGACGCACGATCAGCGAGGCGGAATCGGGGGAAAAACGCAAGGTATACATCGGCGGCCTTTCAAGCAGGGTCTGACCCAAACTATGACGCGGCGCGGCGCGCGCAAAGGGCTGAAAAGCGACCAGTTTGCGATCAGCCTTGCCGAATGGCGACGGTTTTGCGGATCGGGGGGGCCATGCGCCCCCCGCCACGGGGGACGTGGCAGGGGGCAACACAGACTTTTGGTCGTCGGCAGGGCAGGGGAAGTTGCGAGGGGACGCGTTACCCGGCCAGCCCGAAGAAATCGACCAGCAGTTTCAAATTCAGGGTCACGATCACCACGGCGATCAGAATCGACAGCGCGATCAGCCAGTTCGGCGCGCGCAGGCCGCCCATCTTGACCCGGTCGGCGGTGAACATCACCAGCGGAACCACCGCAAAGCTGAGTTGCAGCGACAGGACGACCTGCGTCAGGATCAGCAACTCCCCGGTGCCCTGCGATCCATAGGCCAGCGTTACCCCGGCGGCGGGGATGATGGCGATGCCCCGCGTGATCAGACGCCGCAACCATGGGCGCAGGCGGATTTGCAAGAACCCCTCCATCACCGCCTGCCCGGCAAGGGTGGCGGTCACGGTCGAATTCAAGCCGCAGGCCAGCAAGGAAATGGCGAAGAGCGTCGGCGCGATTGCGGCCCCCAGCAGCGGCCCCAAAATCGCATGGGCCTGCCCCAGATCGACCACATCGGTCCTACCCGCCGCGTTGAACGAGGCGGCGGCAAGGATCAGGATGGACGCGTTGATCAGCAGTGCGAACATCAGCGCCACGGTGCTGTCGATGGTGGCGTATTTCAGCGCCTCACGCTTTTCGGGCAGGCTGTCGCCGTAGTCGCGGGTCTGCACGATGGCCGAATGCAGGTACAGGTTATGCGGCATGACCGTGGCCCCAAGGATCCCCAGCGCCAGATACAGCATCTCGGGGTTGGTCACGATATCGACCGTGGGGGCAAAACCGCGGATCACCCCGCCCCAATCGGGATCGGCCAAAGCGATTTGCAGGCCAAAGCAGACCGCAATGACCGCCAGAAGGGTGATGACAAAGGCCTCCAGCCAGCGGAACCCCTTGTTTTGCAGCCACAAGATCAGGAACACGTCCAGGGCGGTGATGATCACGCCCAGTTCCATCGGGATGCCGAACAGCAGGTTCAGACCGATGGCGGTGCCGATCACCTCGGCAATATCGGTGGCGATGATGGCCAGTTCGGCCATCAGCCACAGCGGGATTGACACCCAGCGCGGAAAGGCGTCGCGGCAGGCCTGCGCCAGATCACGGCCCGACCCGATGGCCAGCCGTGCCGTCAGCGATTGCAGCACGATGGCGATCAGGTTGGACAGCAGCGCCACGAACAGCAGGGCATAGCCAAATTTCGACCCACCCGCGATGGATGTCGCCCAGTTGCCGGGGTCCATATAGCCCACGGCCACCATATAGCCCGGCCCGACAAAGGCCGCCGCCCGCCGCCAGCCCATTCCGGGCAAGGCGATGGACCGGTTGACCTCGGACAGGGCAGCGGTGCCGCGCGGGCGGCGCCAGCCGGACAGATCGAACATCGAGGTTTCAGCGGGCATTGGGCTATCCGGTCTTTTGATAATGAGAATTATTCTCAATACAACTCCCCCGCCGCCGATTTCAAGCAGTTTCTGCGGGGCTACGCATGAAAACCCCCTCGCCCCCCCGCCAAAGCCCCCCTATAAGACCTGCAACACAAGACTTGCCCCACAAGACCGGCCCCAACAAAACCCGCACCACCGCCAAGGAGCGTCCAGATGTCCGCAGAGCTGTCCCCGATCGACAAAGCCAAATTCGTCGCCGCCAAGCGCGCGGTGGCGTTCGTGGAACCGGGGATGAAGGTGGGTCTTGGCACCGGATCGACCGCCGCCTGGATGGTGCGCTGTCTGGCCGAACGGGTGCGCGAAGAAGGGCTGAAGGTCATCGGTGTGCCCACATCAACCCGGACGGCGGAACTGGCGCGCAAGCTGGGGATCAAGATCACCTCGCTGGATGATGCCAAATGGCTGGACCTGACCATCGACGGCGCGGACGAATTTGACCTGAACCTCGCGCTGATCAAGGGCGGCGGCGCGGCGCTGTTGCAGGAAAAGATCGTGGCCACCGCGTCGGATCAGATGATCGTGATCGCGGATGCCGCCAAAGAGGTGGCGCAGCTGGGCGCTTTCCCCTTGCCGGTCGAGGTGATCCCCTTTGGCTGGCAGACGACCAAGGCGCTGGTCGAAGAGATGCTGGTGTCGATGGATGTTCTGGACCGCAACGTGACCCTGCGGATGAACGGCGACAAACCCCTGATCACCGACGAGGCGAATTACATCCTTGATCTGCATCTCAAACGCATCGGCAATCCGCGGCAACTGGCGCTGGTGATGAACCAGATCCCCGGTGTGGTGGAAAACGGTCTGTTCATCGACATTTGTGACATCGTGGTGGTGGGACATGCCGACGGACGGGTGATCATCAAGGACATCAATGCCGGCTCCGAAGCGCAAGAGCGCATTGATTTCGCGCCCGCGATGAATATCTTTGCCGATCTGGGCGACTGACCTGCCGGTTTTTCGCCCCGCCTTTCGCATTTGCTGCCTTTCGCCTTCAATGTGGGTCAAATATTCCCGGGGTCGGGGGCAGCGCCCCCGCGGCCGGGGTCAGGGCCATGCCGATGAAACAGGGGCAAATCCGGCCCGACAACACAGTGGTCAGGGGATGCCATGACATTTGACTATGATTTCTTTGTCATCGGCGGCGGCTCCGGCGGGGTGCGCGCGGCGCGGATCGCGGCCGCCGAGGGCGGCGCGCGCGTCGGACTGGCCGAAGAAAGCCGGATGGGCGGCACCTGCGTGATCCGGGGCTGCGTGCCCAAAAAGCTGATGGTCTTTGCGTCTGAAATGCCGCAGGCGGTGGCGCAGGCGCGGGCCTATGGCTGGGAGGCCAGCCTTGGGGACTTTGACTGGCCGCGCTTTCGCACCCATCTGGAGGCGGAACTGACCCGGCTGGAGGCGGCCTATCGCAATACCCTTCAAAACGCCGGGGTTCAGATCCACGATGCCCGCGCGCATCTGGTTGATGCCCATACCGTCGCCTTGTCCACCGGCCAGACCTTTCGCGCCAAGCATATCCTGATCGCGACCGGCGGGCGGCCCTATGTGCCGGATATTCCGGGGGCGGATCTTGGCGTCACCTCGGATGCGATGTTTCATCTGCCCCTCTTGCCGCAAACGGCAGTGATCGTTGGCGGCGGCTATATCGCGTCAGAATTTGCCTGCATCCTGAACGGGATGGGGGTCAAGGTGACGCAGATCTACCGGGGGGCGGAAATCCTGCGCGGTTTCGACGCTGAAGCGCGTGATCATGTTGTCGCCGGGATGGAACGGTCTGGCATCGAAATCCGGCGCAATCTGGATGTGACGCGTCTGGACAGGTCGGGCGACCGGATCGCGGTGCATCTAAGCGACGGGACCAGCCAAACGACCGATCTGGTGCTGTTCGCCACCGGGCGCAGCCCCAACACCGATAGGCTGGGGTTGCAGGCTTTGGGCGTGGCGATCAAGCCCTCGGGCGCGGTTGGGGTGGATGAGTACAGCCAGACCGCCGTGCCATCGATCTATGCGGTGGGTGATGTGACCGAACGTATCAGCCTGACCCCGGTCG
>JANNBI010000340.1:0-8646 GCA_031385345.1 Paracoccaceae bacterium
CCGCACACTTTCGATGATTTGTTGATATGACACTATTACATAAATGCAGTTTTGTAAATTCTCGCAGTCACAGCGTCACCTGTTTTCATTTTGCACAAAGTCGCGCCGATGCAAGGAAGGCCGCACCCCAGACAGCGAGGCCCCCATGCGCACCGGTATCAACCACCTATTCATTCCCGGCCCCACCAACGTCCCCGAGGTCGTGCGTCAAGCGATGAACGTGCCGATGCAGGATCAGCGCGCCCATGATTTCGGCGCGGCCAATCTGGGTCTGTTCCGCGATCTGAAGGCGGTGATGCGCACGACGGCGGGAACCGTGATGATGTTTTCCGGCTCTGGCACTGGGGCCTGGGAGGCGGCGATCACCAACACTTTGTCGCCCGGTGACCGGGTTCTGATGGCGCGGCATGGCCATTTTTCCACTCTTTGGGCCGAGATGGCGACGCGACTGGGGTTGGATGTGGATCTGGTCGATCTGGCCTGGGGGGCCGCAACCCCGGTGACGGAATTTGCCCGCCGGTTGGCCGCCGATACCCAAGGCAAGATCAAGGCGGTCTTTGTCACCCATAACGAAACCGCGACCGGCGTCACTTCGTCAATCTCTGCGGTGCGCGCGGCGCTGGACGCGGCGCAGCATGACGCGCTTCTGTTCGTGGACGGCGTGTCGTCAATCGGCTGTATCGAGTTTCGGATGGACGACTGGGGCGTCGATCTGGCCGTCACCGGCAGCCAGAAGGGTCTGATGATGCCAGCCGGCCTGGGCATTCTGGGGGTCAGCCCAAAGGCGCTGGAGGCGTCGAAAACCGCCATGTCCCGCCGGGCCTATTTCGAATTTTCCGAGCAGATGAAACACAATCCCGGCGGCTATTTCCCTTATACCCCGCCGACGCAATTGCTGCACGGGTTGCGCAAGGCGCTGGACCGGATGCTGGAAGAGGGGTTGGACACCATCGCCGCCCGCCATCACCGGCTGGCCAGTGGCGTGCGCGCCGCCGTGCAAGCCTGGGGGCTGGAGGTTTGCGCCGAACACCCCTCCATCGCGTCGGACACCGTTACGGCCATCCGCACCCCGGCCAGTGTTGACGCGCGTGAGGTGATCCGCATCGCCTATGACCGTTACAACACCTCGCTTGGGTCTGGGCTGGGGCCTTTGGCGGGCAAGGTGTTCCGCATCGGCCATATCGGGGATCTGAACGAGGGTATGTGCCTGACCGCCCTTGCCGTCACCGAACTGGCGTTGGTTCAGGCGGGCGTGACGCTGACTTTCGGGTCGGGTGTTGCCGCAGCCCAGAAGATCTATGCCCAGCCCCTGCCAAATCTTTCCGCCATAGCCGCCAGATAAGGACCAAAACACCATGAGCCACACCCTGCACCCGATGCGCAAACCGCGCCTGCAACGTTCGGAACTGGCGGTTCCGGCGTCAAACCCCACGATGATTGACAAAGCCGCCGAGGGCGCCGCCGATTACATCTTTCTGGATCTTGAAGATGCGATTGCGCCTTCGGAAAAAGAGCAGGCCCGCAAGAACGCCATTCAGGCCCTGAACGACATCGATTGGGCCGCCAAGGGCAAAACGGTTTCGGTGCGCATCAACGGGTTGGACACCCATTACATGTACCGCGACGTGGTGGATGTGATGGAGCAGGCGGGGGGCCGCGTTCACACCCTTCTGGTGCCCAAGGTCGGGGTGACGGGCGATCTGTATATGGTCGAGGCGATGGTCAACCAGATCGAACAGGCCAAGGGGCTGACCAACCGCGTCGGGTTGGAGGCGCTGATTGAGACCGCGCTTGGCATGGCCAATGTCGAGGCGATTGCCCAGTTCGGCGGCCGGTTGGAGGCGTTGCATTTCGGCGTTGCGGATTTCGCGGCCTCCATGCGGGCGCGCACCACCAATATCGGTGGGCTGAACCCGCATTACCCCGGCGACCAATGGCATGCCTCGATCAGCCGCATGGTCGTGGCCTGCCGCGCCTATGGATTGCGCGCCATCGACGGGCCGTTTGGCGATTTTTCCGATCCTGAAGGGTACAAGGACGGTGCGCGCCGGGCGGCAGCGCTGGGGTGTGAGGGGAAATGGGCGATCCATCCCTCTCAGGTCGTGCTGGCGAACGACGTGTTTTCGCCGCCCGAGGCCGAGGTCACCCGCGCGCGCCGCATCATCGAAGAATTGCGCAAGGCCGAAGCCATGGGCAAGGGTGCTGCGTCACTGGATGGGCGCATGATCGACGCCGCATCGGAACGCATGGCGATGAACGTGCTGGTGCTGGCCGACGCCATCGCCGCGCGCTGACCCCTTCGTCCACCCGAAATCACGCTTTTAGCAGCACCCGCCAAGGATCCCGAACATGGACATTCACGAATATCAGGCCAAGGAAATCCTCGCCCGTTTTGGGGTACCGGTGCCGCGCGGCGGACTGGCCTATAGCCCGGAACAGGCCGGTTACCGCGCCCGTGAGTTGGGCGGCAAGGCTTGGGTGGTCAAGGCACAGGTGCATTCCGGGGGCAGGGGGGCCGCGGGCGGCGTCAAGCTGTGCCGCACCCCGGACGAGGTTCACGCCTTCGCCTCCACCCTGTTTGGCCGGCAGTTGGTGACAAAACAGACCGACGCCAAGGGCAAGGGCGTTTACCGCGTCTGGGTTGAAGGCGCGTCCGACATTGCGCAGGAAATCTATCTGGGCTTCGTGCTGGACCGCAAATCCGAACGGATCATGATCGTCGCCTCGGGGCATGGCGGTATGGAGATTGAGGATCTGGCCGAAAACGATCCCGACAGCCTGCGCCGCATGACCATCGATCCTGCCGTCGGCCTTTCGGAATTTCAGGCCCGCGAACTGGCCTTTCAACTGGGGCTGAAGGGTGGCCAGATTGCCCAGATGGTCACCATTCTGCGCGCCTGCTACCGTGCTTACCGGGATCTGGATGCGGTCATGGTGGAAATCAATCCGCTGGTGATCACGGCCAACGGCGATCTGGTGGCCTTGGATGCCAAGATGTCCTTTGACACCAACGCCCTGTTCCGCCGCCCCGAGATTGCCGAACTGCGCGACCGCAGCCAAGAGGATCCGCGCGAAAGCACCGCGGGCGACCATGGCCTGTCCTATGTTGGCCTTGACGGCGATATCGGCTGCATCATCAACGGCGCGGGTCTGGCCATGGCCACAATGGACATGATCAAACTTGCGGGGGGGGAGCCTGCGAATTTTCTTGATATCGGCGGGGGCGCCAGCCCCGAACGCGTGGTGCGCGCCTTTCGAACCGTTCTGGCCGATGGCAATGTCTCGGTCATTCTTGTCAACATCTTCGCGGGCATCAACCGCTGTGACTGGGTGGCCCAAGGCGTGGTGCAAGCCTACCAAGAGGTCGGGCTGACCATCCCTGTCGTCGTCCGTCTAGCCGGCACCAATGTTGAAGAAGGTCAGGCGATCATCAAAGCCTCGGGCCTGCCTTTGATTTCCGCTGACACCCTGGCCGAGGCGGCTGCCGCCGCCGTCGCCGCCCGCCCCCGCAAAGCCGCCTGAAAGGTTCCTGACATGGCCATCCTTATCACCCAAGCCACCCGCGTCATCGTCCAAGGCATAACCGGGCGCATCGGCAGCTTTCATGCCACCGACATGATCCGCTATGGCACCAATGTCGTTGGCGGCGTCACCCCCGGCAAAGGCGGCGAAACCCATCTGGGCCTGCCCCTGTTCAACACCGTGCGCGAAGCGGTCGAGGCGACCGGTGCCGAAGCCTCTCTTGTCTTCGTGCCGCCGCCTTTTGCCGCCGACGCGATCATGGAGGCGGCAGATGCCGGGATCCGCACCGCGGTCTGTGTCACCGACGGCATTCCCAGTCAGGACATGATGAAGGTCAAACGGTTCCTGCGCCGCTATCCGTCCGACCGCAAACTGCGCCTGATCGGGCCGAATTGCGCCGGGGTCATCTCTCCGGGGCAGGGGTTCATGGGGATCATGCCGCCGCATATCTATATGGCCGGCCGCATCGGCATCGTGGGGCGGTCCGGCACCTTGGGCTATGAGGCGGCGGCGCAGATGAAGGCACTGGGCATCGGCGTTTCAACCTCGGTCGGGATTGGCGGTGATCCGATCAACGGATCATCTTTCCGCGATATACTGGAGCTGTTCGAGGCCGATCCCGATACCGACGCCGTGATGATGATCGGTGAAATCGGCGGCCCGCAAGAGGCCGAAGCCGCCGCTTACGCCCGCGACCACATGACCAAACCGGTGGTGGCCTATATCGCCGGTCTGTCCGCCCCCAAGGGCCGCAAGATGGGTCATGCCGGGGCGATCGTCAGCGCCTTTGGCGAAAGTGCGCAGGAAAAGGTCGAGATTCTGGCGGCGGCGGGCATCACCGTATCCCCCAACCCGTCAGCCATGGGCGAGACGATGGCGGGCGTTCTGGCCCGGCGTCTGGCCGCCTGAGCGGGGGATGGGGTGGCCGCAGCCGACATGACTTTTGTACCATTGGCAGAATAAAAATTCTGCCAATGGTACAAATTGGAATGTATTGATCATTTGTCCTGATCCCGGTAAACCCCTGACAACCGCCCGCTTCGGGCCGCTGAAAAGGTGCTGACATGCTGAAGGCCAAACTTGGGATTTCTCCGATCTGCTGGTGGAACGACGATCTGGTGGAATTGTCGGATGATGTCAGCCTTGACGAATGCCTGCGTCAGGCGGCGCTGGCGGGTTATTCCGGTATGGAAACCGGTCGCCGCTTTCCCATGCAGATGGCAGACCTTGGCCCGGTACTGGACGCGCATCACATGTCGGTTTGTGGCGGCTGGTTTTCCGGCACCATCCTGAACGGCGATCTGGCCGAGAACAAGGACCGCATCCGTGCCCAGATGGACCTGTTCATCGCCGCCCGAGCGCCCTGCATCGTTTACGGCGAAGTCGCGCAGTCTATTCAAGGCGACCGGTCCAAACCCCTGACGCAAAAGGTGAAACTCGACGAGGCGCAGATTTCCACCTATGCCCGCGCCATGACCACCTTTGGCGAATGGTGTGCGGATCAGGGGATGCCGCTGTCCTATCATCACCACATGGCGGCGGTGATTGAGACGGAGGCCGAGCTTGATCTGTTCATGAAACACTCCGGCGCGGGGATTCCGCTGCTGTATGATGCCGGTCATATGGCCTTTGCCGGGGGCGACGTTTTGCGGGTGATCGACAATCACCACGCCCGCATCACCCATGTCCACACCAAGGATGTGCGGATGGAGGTCATCAACGCCCTTGATCGCAGCACCAATTCCTTCCTTGATGCCGTGGTCAAAGGCGCGTTTACCGTGCCCGGCGATGGCAGTCTTGATTTCGATGCCATCGTGAAACGGCTGGCGGGTTACGGTTATGAAGGCTGGTTCGTGGTCGAGGCCGAACAGGATCCTAAAATGGCCCCGCCCTTGGAATGGTCCACCAAAGGCAATGCCGAACTGCGTCGGGTTTTGGCGCTGCATGGCTATAGCGTCGCCAATTAAGTTGCACGCGCGCATTGGAATCGGCCCCCGCCGATTTGTTCAGATGTACAACCCTTGCGAGAGCGGTCGGACTGAAAACCGGTCGCATGTTCGCAATCCGCGCAATTTCCGCCATGTGATGCCTGAAAATTTTCGATATTCGGCTTCTGTCACACAATTCCCCGCGACTGTCACAAAGAGACGTTGACAGACCGACCATGGCAAAGCGTAATCTTGGCCAAAGGCCCGCTGCTGCTGTCGTGCAATTGTCATGACGGGTTTCTATCTTGGCCTTTGTTCGGGATACACAAAGCCAAAATCCGGCGTTAAACCGGAAAACCTAGGGAGAACTTACGTGACCAAATCCTCCAATTTCAACCGCCGCAGCTTTCTGAAGCGTTCGGCTGCGGGCGTCGGCGTTCTTGCCGCCCCGGCACTCATTTCCTCCAAGGCGCTCGCCTCCTCGGGCGAGCTGAACTTTACCGGCTGGGCAGGCTATCCGGCGCTTGCCGAATCCGTGTTTCCGGCCTTTACCGCCGCGACCGGCATCGCGGTCAATTTCACCGAGCAGCCTGACAATGACGGCATCTTTGCCGCAGCCAAGATCGCTTCGGAAGCAGGCGGCATCGACGTGATGGAGCCCACGCTTGACACCGTGGACCAGTATTTCACCAACGGGATCGTCCAGCCTTGGGACGAAGCCAAGCTGGCGATGGACAACTATCTGCCGGGTCTGGCAGACGGTGCCGCCGGCGAGCGGTCGACCAAAGACGGTGGCCGGCTGTACGTGCCGTCGAACTGGGGCACCGAAGCGCTGGTTTACAACAAAGAGACCGCCGTTCTGGGGGATACCCCGTCGCTGGCCGCCTTGTTCGACCCGGCAAACCAGGTTGTCGTGCGTCCGCGTTCGGCCCTGACCGCGATGGGCCGCCTGCTGGAAGCCCAGGGCAAACTGCCGCGTCCGTGGAACGATTGCTACACCGACATGGCCGCCATGACCGAACTGTGGGACATCGCCCTTGCCGCCTGCGTGGCTGCCAAAGGCAATGTGGTACAGTTCTGGGCCGGTGAAAACGAAGCCAACGCCGGTTTCGTCGCCAACGGCGCGACGGTTGGCCTGTGCTGGGATTCGACCGGCTACAACCTGCGCAATGACGGCTATGGCTATGCCGCTCCGGCCGAAGGCGCTTTTGCATGGCATCAAGGTCTGATGCTGATGAAGAACGCAGTCAACGTCGATCAGGCGCATGAATTTGCCAAATACATCTCGTCGCCGGAAGGCGCTGCGGGTTGGGCAAGCGCCTTCTCGTCGAACGCAGTCGGCAAAGGTGCCGCGGCGTTGATGAGCCCGGATGTGGCCGCCTATTACAACTCTGCCTTTGATGACGCCAAGCTGGCGGCATTGTGGTGGTGGCCGGACCAGTCGGCGGAATTCGTGGCCAAGCGCGGCGAATATTCCGACAAGTACAAGGCATCCTGATCTGCCAAACGCAGTGGCGCGCCGGGTCCGAAAGGGCCCGGCGTGTTGCATTTAGGGGATCGGCAGGGCCAATGGGCGTCTAAAAGCACCGCAATCTGGGTCAAAACCATTGCGCAGACCCTTGCACCTGTTAGCCTGATAAAAAGTCAAAAAGACAAAAAACGACCACGGGGGATGGACTGCCATGAGTGCCGGAATTGAACTGGACAATGTATGCTGCGATTTTGGAAGTTTTCGGGCCGTTGATAATGTCAGCATCAACATCCAGCCCGGAGAGTTCTTCTCGTTCCTCGGGCCCTCGGGCTGCGGCAAAACCACCATCCTGCGCATGATTTCGGGCTTTACCGAACCCACCGGCGGGGTGATCCGCATCGGTGGCAAGGATATGCGCGGCCAACGTCCCAACCAGCGCCCGACCGCGCTGATCTTTCAGAATCTGGCCCTGTTTCCGCTGATGACCATCGCGGAAAACATCGCCTTCGGGCTGGAAGTGCGCGGCGTCGACAAGGCCAAGCGCCGGGCGCGGGCCGAAGAATTGCTGGCGCTTGTCGATCTGCAAGGGGCGGCCGACAAGATGGTCAGCCAGTTGTCCGGTGGCCAGAAACAGCGCGTCGCCATCGCCCGCGCGCTGGCCGTGGAACCCGCCGTCATGTTGCTGGACGAACCTCTGTCCGCGCTGGACCTGAAGCTGCGCCAGCACATGCGTGCCGAATTGCGCGCCATCCAGAAGCGCACCGGCGTGACCTTTATCTATATCACCCATGATCAGGGCGAGGCGCTGGCCATGTCCGACCGGGTTGGCGTCATGTCGCAAGGCCGCCTGCAACAGGTCGCCAATCCGCGCGACATCTACAACAATCCGGTCAACGGCTTTGTTGCCTCTTTTGTCGGGGAAAACAATATCTTGACGGGCGATGTTCAGGCGCCGGCCGATGGTATGGCCAGCTTTGCCACCGCCATCGGTACCTTCCGCGCCCGCCTGCCGGAAACTTCGAACGGGGCCAAGGTAAAGCTGTATATCCGCCCCGAACACATGGTCCTGTCCGATCAGTCCGGCGCCGAAAACTCGGTCCCCGTCACCCTGACCGAGGTCTCGTTCGAGGGCAATTTCATTTCCGCCCACGGCGTCACGGACAATGGCACCACGCTGGTCGCGGAATTGCGCAATGACGGGTCGGCCACGGTGCCTGCCACCGGGTCACGAATGCACATGACCTTTGACGCCCGCAACTCGTCGCTTCTGCCCGACAGCGCCACAACAGGAGCGTGACAGATGCATGACCTTCTGCGCCGCTATGGTCTGGGCCTGACCGCCAGTTTTGTCGGGTTGACGTTTTTCTGGCTGGTCATTCTGGTGATCCTGCCCAACTTCACCATGCTGGAAAGCTCTTTCCGGCCCTATCTGCCCGCCGTCGATGTTGGCGGACCCTTGGATACCTATTCCTTGGGCAACTACATGAAGATCTTTGGAAATGAGGTCGATTTTTCCATCTTTGGCTACGTGGTTCAGACCCCGGTTCGCGTCAAGGTTTTCCTGCTGACCATCTTCTACTCTGCCGTCGTCACCGTGATCACCTTTCTGATGGCCTATCCTTTGGCCTATTATCTGGCCAAGGTCGTCTCGCCCAAATCGCTGCCGACGTTGTTCCTGCTGCTGTTCGTGCCGCTTTGGGTGTCCGAGATCCTGCGGTCATTCGC
>JANNBI010000384.1:0-9157 GCA_031385345.1 Paracoccaceae bacterium
CGTTCAGGTCCGCAGCCCCGACCGCGCCATGGACATTATGTTGAACGGCTGGCTGCTGTATCAGACCCTCGCCTGTCGGCTTTGGGCGCGGGCCGGGTTCTATCAGGCCAGCGGGGCCTATGGGTTCCGCGACCAGTTGCAGGACGGCATGGCCTTGACCGCGCTTCGCCCAGAGATGAGCCGCGCCCATCTTCTGCGCGCCGCCGCCCGGCAATTCCCCGAAGGCGATGTCCAGCATTGGTGGCTGCCGCATTCCGGTCAGGGCGTGCGCACCCGGATTTCGGATGACCGCGTCTGGCTGGGCTATTCCGTGGCTCAGTATATCACCGTCTCTGGCGATGCCGCCGTATTGGACGAAGTGCTGCCCTTCCTCGAAGGTGCCCCCCTGCGCGCGGGGGAGCATGACAATTTCTTTCAGCCCGATCTGTCCGAAACCACCGCTTCCCTGTTGGACCATTGCGCGCGGGGTCTGGATCAGGCGATTGCTCTGACCGGGGCCGACGGGATGCCTCTGATCGGCACCGGCGACTGGAACGACGGGATGAACCGCGTGGGCGAGGCGGGACAAGGCACCAGTGTCTGGCTGGGCTGGCTGCTGATCGCAGCGCTAAGGGCGATGGTGCCCCATGCGATAACCCGCGACCCCGCGCGCGCCTCTCGCTGGCTGGCCCATGTCGAACGCCTGACAGCGGCGATTGAGGAACAGGGTTGGGACGGCGCCTGGTATCGCCGGGGCCGGTTTGACGATGGCAGTCTGTTGGGCTCGGCCAGTTCCGCCGAATGTCAGATCGATTCCATCGCGCAGTCTTGGGCGGTTCTGTCAGGTGCCGCGCGCCCCGACCGTGCGCGGCAGGCGATGCAGTCCATGACTGACCGCCTGATCCGTCCCGACCTTGCCTTGCTGTTTACCCCGCCCTTTGACCAGTCACAGCCCGATCCGGGCTATATCAAAGGCTATCCGCCGGGCCTGCGCGAAAATGGCGGGCAGTATAGTCACGCGGCGATGTGGGCCATCCTTGCCCAGACCCAGCTTGGTAACGGTGATGCGGCCGGCGCGCTGTTTGCCCTGTTGAACCCTATCAACCATGCCCTGACCCCAGCCGAGGCGGCGCGCTACAAGGTTGAACCCTATGTCATCGCCGCCGATGTCTATTCTGTCGCCCCCCATGTCGGGCGTGGCGGCTGGACCTGGTACACCGGGTCTGCCGCCTGGATGTACCGCGCCGGGATTGAAGGGCTGCTGGGCATCACCAAACGCGGCCCCGACCTGCGCTTCGCGCCGTGTTTCCCCAAAGCCTGGCCAGAAGTTCAGGTTCGCCTGACACTTGGCCCCGCGCCTTGCACCGTTACAATTCTCAATCCGCGCGGTCAGGGAACCGGCGTCACCTCGGCCCGCCTGAACGGCGTAAATTTGCCCTGCGCGGCGGGCGCGCTGACCCTGTCAATCGCGCAGTTGCAGGGTGACCTGATCATTGAATTGGGCTGATGGCGTTTGGGATCTGGTCCGCGGGGGGATGTTTCCAATTACCACGGCTTTTGTAAGCCGACCAAGATCCCCGCACCCATCGGGTGCCACCGCAATCTAACCGAAGTCGGAGTCCTTAACCCGGGCGACCCCTTACAGCCCGTCCATTCAAGGGGCAGCCATCTTTGCTGCCCCTTGAATGATTATCGTCTCAGGCCCGGTCTAGAACCCAAAGACCAGCGACACGCCGACACGGTTGTCGGTGCGGATCGCGCGGCTGTCGTTGTATTCCGACAGATAGCTGATCCGCGTTGACAGCACGTCGGACATCTTGAAGTTGAAGCCGAGGTCGTTGTTGACCCGCAAAGACGAATCCGTCTTCAGGATGTCGGTGTCATTCGACGCAAAGATGTTCGAATTGAACGCATAGAACAGGCGCGACGAGGCGATATAGCCGACTTCGCTGGTTGCGGCACCGGTGCCATCTTCCAGATAGCTAAGGCCCACACCTGCCTGCACGCGCCAGGTCACCTGTTCGGTGTTCATGATGCGGTAACCGGGGCCGAACCCGATGAAGGCGTCTTTTGCAATCTCGGTCGCGGCGGCGGCAAGGCCGTTGGTTTCAACCCGGCCCAGTGCAAAACCATAAAGCTGGTCATTGATGTAGTAGTTGGCGTCATAGACCGCAAAAAGGTCTTCCTTGGTCTTGACCCCAGCTTCATCGGCATAGTCCATCGCGACGCCGATCGTCTGGATCAACTGACCCGATGCGAACCGCAACCGCGCGCCGGCAAAGAACTCTTGCGACTCGCTGTTTCCGGTCTGACCGGTGTAGCCAATCGAAGCGCTGCCCGACAATCCGGGACGGAACTCTGGGTTGCCGAAGCGGTTTTCGTCATTGCCGCGCGACAGATCGTCGGAAATCGCCGTCTCGATGTCGTCGATACGGTCGTTCAGGGCCGACACACCCGTTGCATCGGTGGATTGAGCTTCGGCAACACTGCCTACAGAAGCCAGACCCACCATGATCGCTGCTATGGTAAGTTTCATCGTAACATCTCCTAAACTTGCAAAAAGGCGTAAGAACACGCGCCAGACGGCAGTCGTTGCCCGAGTGGCTGATCCAGAAACACCACAGGCCGGGATTGGTTGCAACCGGTCGGCACAGGCGGAAATTCGCAGACCGGCGGAGTCTTGCCCATCGCGGAACCGTCGCTGTAACACGGCAAATGCGCGGTTAACGCTTCGGCAAATTGCTCAACGAATTGGCTTGGTTAACCGGTCATTCCGTCGGGCTAGCCATCCCGCTGCAAAGCGCCCAGAACACACAGTTGGGCCATAGGCGGAAAAATGGTCTCTATTTGGCCACAATGCCGATCCGAGTTGGTTTTCGCAGCTCCGTCGGCTTGAAACTCTGGCCCCCCGGTCAGGCCACCCGCGCCCGACTTCGCCCTATCAGGCCACCTTTCCTGCCGCTCAAGTCGTCACATCGGACAAGGATCGTGGCGCCGCGGATCGACCGCGCTCAACCTAAGGGGAAAACCTCGAACATGGCTGGCAGGTTACCCGGCCGTTCAGACCGACCCTTGATCCTGCATGCTGCGGACCAACCATTCAAGAAAACGTGGTGCCCCCAGCAGGACTCGAACCCGCGACCCCCTGATTACAAATCAGGTGCTCTACCAGCTGAGCTATAGAGGCACGAACCCCGAATACCCCGCTGCGACAGGGCTTTCAAGGGGCAGATCGGGCAAATTAGCCCCCCGTCAGCCGCCCCGCGTGTCCGCGCGTTCGGCGCGCACCATAGCCAGAACCGCGACCAGTCCAACAAAGATCACCACCAAAGCCGCGGGCGACGCCTCGCTTAACCGCTCCAGACTGGCCAATTCATAGGTCCGTGTGGAGAGGGTGGAGAAGTTGAACGGCCGCAGCAGCAAGGTCGCCGGCAATTCCTTGACGCATTCGACAAAGACCACCAGCAGCGTGGTGATCACCGACCCGCGGATCAGCGGCAGATGAACCGCTCCCATCACCTGCCGTTCGGTCTGGCCCAGCGAGCGTGCCACCATCGGCAAGGACGGCGGCACCCGGCCAAAAGCCGCATCCATCGCAGATTGCGCGATGCCAAAAAACCGCATCGAAAACGCGAGGATCAGCGCAAAGGCGGTTCCCGTCAGCAGAAGTCCCGGTTCATGGCCGGTCACGGCAAGGATCGCATCGGCCAGCACATGGTCGAACGCCGCCAGAGGGATCAGCACGCCGACCGCCAGCACGGCGCCCGGCGCGGCATAGCCCAGCATCGTGACCGGCACCAAGACCTGCGTCAGCCCGCGGCGCAATTTGCGCAACCCATGTGCGGCGATAAAGGCCGCGGCCACCGTCACCACCGCCGCCACGCCGCCGACGAACACCGTATTGCCAAAGGCGCGCAGCAACCCCGGATCCAGCCAGACCTCGGGCTTTTTGATCGCATGCAGCGCCATCACCGCAACCGGCAGCGCAAAGCCCAGCACCACCGGAACCGCGCAGAACAGGGCCGCAAGCGCTCCGGTCCAACCGGTCAACATCCGCGCTTCAACCGGGCGATCAGCACGGGACGGGCGAAAGAACCGCGCATTGCGCCGCCCCCGTCGCTCGACCAGCAGCAAGACAAAGATCATGCCCAACAGAACCAGCGCGATCTGGGCCGCCCCCCCGGCGTCCGATCCGTCCAGCCAGGTGGTAAAGACGCCGGTGGTCAGGGTCTGGACACCGAAATATTGCACCGTGCCGAAATCGGCCACCGTCTCCATCAGCACCAGCGCCAGACCGGCGGCGAGTGCGGGTCGCGACAGCGGCAATCCCACCCGCCAGAACAGCCCGAACGGCCCCGCCCCCAGCGCACGCGCCACCTCGTACAAGCCGCCCGACTGTTCGCGCAGGGCATTGCGCACCAGCAGATAGACATAGGGGTAAAACGCGCTGGACAGCACAAGAATGGCAAAGCCGATGGACCGGGTTTCAGGAAACCAGTAATCCCGCGCCGAGGTCCAGCCCATCACCCCGCGCAACGCCACCTGTACCGGGCCGGAATAATCCAGAAAATCGACCAAGGCATAGGCGCCGATATAGGCCGGCAGCGCCATCGGCACCAACAGCGCCACCTGCAAGATACGGCGCCCCGGAAAGCGGTACATCGTCACGATCCAGGCCGCCCCGGTGCCCATCGCCGCACTCAGCAGCCCCACACCGGCCATCAGGATCAGCGTGTTGGCCAGATAGCGCGGCAAAACCGTGGCAATCAGATGCGGCCAGATATTGGCATCCGGGCGCAGCGCAATCGACACCACCGCCAGGATCGGAAGGACGGCAACCAGCGAAATGCCAATGCCCAGAACGGACCACCATGACAGGCGCGACCACCCTGACAGGCCCATGATCGCGGCCCCATACCGCCCGCCGCCATATGCCCGAGTATTTTGCTTGGGATCCATGAAGGACCCGATATCAGGAAACCGGTTTCCCTGTAAAGAAACCCCGTATAGTCTGGAGCAAAAGAGCAGCAGGCAGGCCACCCACGTATGGAAATCGTTTACCACCTTGGCGCGCACAGCACCGATGACGAAAGGCTGTTGCGTTGCCTGTTGAAAAATCGCGGCGTTCTGTCGCAACAAGGCATCGTCGTGCCCGGCCCGACGCGCTATCGCACCTTGCTGCGCGACACCGCCATCGCGCTGAAGGGAAATACCGCCAGCCGCGATACTCAGGCCCTTGTGCTGGAACAGATCATGGAAGAGGACGACGCCCAGCGGCTGATCCTGTCCTGGGACAGCTTCCTGTCCTATCCGCATTGGTCGCTGAAGGGCACGATGTATCCCACCGCCGCCGAACGGGTCCACGCCTTTGCCCACATCTTTCCCGATATCCAGGCAGAGTTCTGTCTGGCCATCCGCAACCCCGCCACCTTTCTGCCCGGCCTGTTTCAACGCCAGTCCGCAGACAAGGCCCGTGCCAAATCCTATGACGATTTTGTCGCCGGGACGGACATCTTTTCTTTGCGCTGGTCGGACACGCTGCAATCGGTGCTGGATGCCAATCCCGGTGTGCCGCTGACCGTCTGGTGCGATGAAGACACGCCGCTGATCTGGCCCGAAGTGCTGCAAGCGGTGTCGGGCCATGACCCCGGAACTGTGCTGGAGGATGCCGATGATCTTCTGGCGCAGATCATGTCGCCCGAAGGCATGACCCGCCTGCGCGCCTATCTGCAAAGCCATCCCCCCGGCAGCCCGGCCCTGCGCCGCAAGGTGATCTCGGCCTTTCTGGACAAATTCGCCCGGCCCGAACGGATAAATCAGGCCGTCACCCTGCCCGGCTGGACCGATGCGACCGTGGCCCAACTGACCGAAACCTATGAACGCGATGTGGCCACGATCCAGACCATGCCCGGCATCCGGTTTCTTGCCGCTTAGGGCCTCTGGCTGACGTAAGTCTGCACCCCGCCCGCCACAAACCACGCGGCCCCAACCAGAAACCAAAAAAGCGCCCGTCGGGGCGCTTTCAGGGTCAGTCGGATGGTCTAAAGGTCAGTCGAATGGTCTAAAGGTCAGGTCATGCCCAGCGCGGCTTTGTAAACCTCCAGCACGGCCTCTTCCTCGGCCAGATCATCGGGTTTGCGCTTGCGCAAAGCGACGACCATTTTCAGGATCCGTGTGTCATAGCCGCGACCCTTGGCCTCGGCCATCAGCTCTTTTTGCTGCTCTGCCAGATCCTTCTTTTCGGAATCCAACTGCTCGAAGCGTTCGATAAACTGGCGCAGCTCGTCTGCGGTGACGGTATAGGCATTGATCGGGTCAGACATTGCGGTTCCTTGCGGCTGGCGATGGATCGGGGCGGATGTGGTCGGTAGGGCCTCCCTCCTAACGCGGAGCACGGTGAAATCCAAGCCTTGCCAGAGCGCGCGGTTCACGCTAGGCGCAAGCCCGAATTGCAACGGGGACCACCATGGCCATCATGATCTGGATCGGGACGGGGCTGACGCTGCTGGGCGTGCTGGGCTTGGGTCTGTGCGTGATGCTGGCACTGCGGGCCAAACGGTCGGGGCTGGACGATGCCGCGCTGAAACTTTCTTTGCAAAAGGTCGTGGCGCTGAACCTTGGGGCGCTTTTGCTGTCCGGTCTGGGCCTTATGGCGGTAATCGTCGGGATCATCCTGTCTTAGACGTGCGCGATGGCTGCACGCCAACCTTATCCTTCCGGATAAAACCGGGTGCCATCCTCGATCATGCGGTCAAACAGCGCGCTGGCGCCAAGGCGTCCCTGACCGCCCAGCCGCGCCAGATCGGCCCGGATCAGGATCAGACCGCGCAGATCGGCCTGATACATCGGCCCGCCCATCCAGCGCGGCAGCAGCCCGCTGGCAAGGGCGGCGGCATCAACCTCATCCGGGGTCTGAACCTGCCCCTCCTCCAGCAGCCGCGCGCCTTCATTGGCCAGGGCGGCCAGCGCCATCTGGCCAATGTCATAGGCCTCAGCCTGCGCCGCCTTGCGCGCCCCGACCTGCACCACGCCCAACCCGACCGAGGCGAGGCCCGCCGTGATTATTGGCCCCTTATGTCCGATCTCTGCCAGCCGCGCGACCAAGGCGCGCTGCGCCCTGCGCAGTTGCGGTGCGACAAAGCCCGCCCCCACCACCTGCACCCGCCACCCCAAAAGCCGCGCGAGGTCCAGTCCCAGGGCCACCGCGGCCCCGGTTGCCCACTCTAGCACTCCCTCAGGCACGCCAATTTCCGCATGTCCTCCCGCCGCCGCTGCCGGCAACAGCCGGACCCCGGCAGGTGGAGAGTCTTGCAGCCAGACCACCGGCCCGCGATGCCCGCCCAGCGCCTGCCCCGCCAAAACCAGATCGCAGCGGCCCAGCGCCGCGTCTGTCTCGGCGGTTTCAAGCCGCGCCCAGTCGGCGTCGCGCGCTTCGGGTGTCAGCGCCTCTTGCGCGACCAGCGTCTCTTGCAACGCGGCCACCCGGTTCAACAACGCCACCAGATCGGCGCGCTGCGGGTCCGCAACCACCACAGTCAGACCGCGCGTCAGGGCGGCCAGAACCACTTCGGCGCGCTCGGCCCCGACCTGCCAGAACCCCAGACAGCCCAGCGCGCCCGCCGATGGGGCCTTTGCAGCCACGGCACGCAAATGGGCGCGTGCCGCGCGTTCCACCGTCAGCGCATGGCGCACCGCCCGTGTTTCGGGCGCGCGGGCCAGATCCTCTGCCAGCGCCGCCTCAAAGGCCAATCCGGCCGCAAAGGGCAGCAGCAACGCGGCTTCCACCGCCTTGACCACCGCTCTCGACACGTCCAAGGGATCACCGGTCACCCGGTCGGCAAAGGCCCGCACTTCGGTCAAATAGCGTTTGGCGTCCCGCAGGCCCATTTGCCCATCGCGGGTCTGCCTTGGGGGCAGGCCCGCCTCCATCGCTGTCAAAGCCTCGGTCAGCAGGTCGCCGTCAACCACCCGGTCCAAAGCCCCCGTCGCCAGAAACTGCGCGGCAGGTTCGGGGCGCGTGCCCAACATCAGCCGGATCGTCTCGGCAGCCCCGATCAGACGCGGCAATCGCTGGCTGGTGCCCGCCGCCGGCAAAAGGCCAAAGCGCGCTTCGGGCATGCCGATCTGCACGCCCGCCCCGGCAAAACGGTGATGCGCCGCCAGCGCCAGCGCCCAGACCGCGCCACCGATCACCCCTTCCAGACAGGCAACCACCGGCTTGCCCAGCCCTTCAACCTGCAAACATACCGCGCCAAGGGCTGCCGCCAAGGCCGGGTTCAACCCCTGCCCGCCTTGCAAGGCCAGGATCACTCCACGCAAACTGCTGTCGCGCGCCGCCGCGGTCAGGGCCTGCGTCATCAGGTCCAGATCGACTGTCGAGATCCCCGATCCCGCCCCGCCATCGGCCAAGGACAGGATCAGAACATCGCCCTGCCGGTCCTGTTGCAGCCTGATTGCCCGTCCCAGTTCTGCCATCGCGTCCCAAATCCCAAACCTGTCCAAACCGCATTAGTCCGCAGATCAGGGGGCTTGGCAAGGTTTTGGTCAGAATGGTCTGGGCTAAGGGTGCAATTTCGGAGTCGACCAGCAGGATAGGGCCGGGCCGGCATCCTGCCCTGCTAGGGGCCTTCTGACGTCTTGGACAGTCCGGTCCCGAAATCCCACGCCTCAGTGACCACACGAAAGGCGCAACCAAAGCCCCACATCCCCTGTTCCGATCATGCAGTCGAAACCCAATGAAGCACGCCCACACACTTCCCAACGAAGTCTTTAGATCCGCCCTCAGACGCCCCTCCCCGCGCCCTTGCGCTTTCAGAGCAAACCCCACACCGCCGCCCTACACCGGCATATTGTCAAAGCCCTCCTCAACCTCGGCCTCCGATTGCGGCGGGTGGCGTGCAGCGACGCCCGCGCTCAACCCCATCACCTGCGCGACCAAAGCCATCTCGGCCTCAATCACCGCCGTCATAGTCGCTGCGATCTCTCCGGCCAACGCTTCGGGCGCAGCAACTGGGGTCACAGCAGACGCCGCAGCCGCCTTTGCCCGACGTGCCTTGCGCCCTCCGCTCATCTCGCACCCGCACAGGTCCGGCACAAAGGCCCCTCTGGCACGGCGTCCAGCCGCGCATCTCCGATCTCGGCCCCGCATTTCGCGCAGATGCCATATGTACCTGCCGCG
>JANNBI010000385.1:0-5523 GCA_031385345.1 Paracoccaceae bacterium
CTTCCACGCCTGTAACCGGGGCAAAAAGGGCATCACCTGCGATTTCCGCACGGCCGAAGGGCAAGAGGTGGTGCGCCGTCTGGTGGCCGATGCCGATGTGGTGATCGAGAATTTCAAGGTTGGCGGTCTGGCGAAATACGGGTTGGATTATGCTGGCCTGTCGGCGGTGAACCCGAAGATCATCTATTGTTCGATCACCGGCTTCGGGCAGGACGGCCCCTATGCGCACCGCGCGGGTTATGATTTCATCATTCAGGGCATGGCCGGGCTGATGAGCGTCACCGGAGAACCGGAAGGCCAGCCGCAAAAGGTTGGCGTGGCAGTGACGGATATTTTCACTGGAGTCTATGCGGCTACGGCCATTCTGGCGGCGCTGGTGCAGCGCGGACGAACCGGGGCGGGCCAGCATCTGGATCTGGCACTGATGGATGTGGCCACCAGCATCATGGCCAATCAGGCGATGAACTATCTGGTGTCAGGCGCGGCGCCGGGCAAGATGGGCAATGCCCATCCCAATCTTGCGCCCTATGCGGTGTTCGATTGCGCCGATGGCTGGATCATCATCGCCACCGGAAACGACGCGCAATATCAGCGGCTTGTGCAGGTTCTGGGGTTGGCGGACATGGCAGGCGATCCACGCTTTGCCAGCAATGCCGACCGGATCGCCAACCGGGCCGCGATGACCGAAGGTCTGACCGCGGCCACAAGGGCCTGGACCAAGGCCGACCTTCTGGCCGCCTGCGAGGCTGCGGGCGTGCCAGCCGGACCGATCAATGATCTGGCCGAGGTGTTTGCCGATCCGCAGGTCGTGGCCCGCGCCATGCAGATCGCGCCGGGGGGCATTCCGGGCGTCCGGTCCCCGATGAGTTTTTCGGGGGCGGATCTGGCGCTGAAGCGACCCTCGCCAAAACTGGGTGAGCATCAGGACGAGGTTCTGGGCAAGATCTGACGGGGCCGGGGCCTAAAGGCCCAGCACAGTCAGGGCCTGATCCAGCGCGGTCCAATCCGCCACTTCCAGCCGCACGGGCAGAGTCAGAACCTTGGCGCGAAAGGAGGGGGGCAGGCGAGTGGCGTCCTTTTCGGTGGTCACCAGATGGGCGTTGTGCAGCATCGCCTCGGCCTCCAATCGCAGCAAAAGCGCGTCGGACAGGGGTTGGTGATCGTCCAGCGCCTCGGCCCTGATCAGGCGCGCGCCAAGGTCGCGCAGGGTGGCAAAGAACTTTTGCGGGCGGCCGATCCCGGCAAAGGCGATGACCGCAACGCCCTGCCAATCCATTCCAGTAAGCAGCGGCGAAATCTGACCCTCGGTCACCGGGATATCGGGGCGGGCAAAGGCGGCGCGCGCGGCGGCGGGGCCGATCAGCAGCAGGTGATCGGCGCGGGCCAGACCGACGCTCACCGGTTCGCGCAGCGGACCGGCGGGCAGGCAGAGGCCATTGCCCCAGCCGGTTTCGGCATCCACCACCAGCAGCGACAAGTCCTTGATCAGGCTGGGGTTCTGGAACCCGTCATCCATCAGGATCACATCCGCCCCCAGATCCACTGCCAACCGCGCCCCGGCGGCCCGGTCCCGCGCGATCACGGTCTGGGTGAAGGCGGCCAGCAACAAAGGTTCATCCCCGACATCGGCGGCGGAATGTCGGGCGGGGTCCACGGCCAAGGGGCCGGTCAGCCGGCCGCCATGACCGCGCGACAGGATCACCACGCGGTGCCCGCGCGCCGTCAACCTTTGGGTCAAGGCAATCGCGGTCGGGGTTTTTCCGGTCCCACCGACGTTCAGATTGCCAATGCAGATCACCGGCACCGCTGCCTTGTACCCCGGCCCAGCCACGCGCCGCGCGGTCAGCGCGGCGGTGAACCAGCCCAGCGGAGCCAAGACGCGCGCGGCCAGTGCCGGACGGTCCGGGGCGGTGAACCAAAATCCGGGCGGGCGCATCAGCTGCCCCCGTCCAAGGCGGCGCGGATCGTGGCCAGAATCGCCTCGGTCACTTCGGTCCCCTCGGACACGACCTCCCAGGCGGCATGGGCCTGACGCGCGGCGCGGTCCGGCGACAAAAGATCCGACAGACCCATCGTCAGATCATCGACCGAGGCCACCATCCGCGCCGCCAGGGCTGATCCAAGACTGGCATAGGCCGTGTCATGTTTTCCGGTGCGCGGACCAAACAGGATGGCCGACCCTGTGGTGGCCGGTTCCATCGGGTCGGCGTGACAGCCCTGCCCCAACAGACTGCCGCCCAGATAGGTGACCGGGGCCAGCCGATACCAAAGCCCGATTTCGCCAGCCTGATCGGGGATGAACACCTCGACCGTGGGGTCGGGTTCCTGTTCGGCGCTGCGCCGGGCCACTTGCCAGCCTTCGGCCCGCTCCATCGCCTCGGCCAGCGCCGCCGCGCGGTCCAAATCCTGCGGCACCAGAATCAGAAGCAACCGGTGCGACAGCGCCAGAACAGCACGGTGGGCAGCAATCACTGCTGCCTCTTCCTCTTGCGGGACCGACATGGCCAGCCAGACCGGACGCCCAGCCAGCAATTCGGCCAAAGACGCGCGTTCAGCCTCCAGATAGGGCAGATGGATCGGCGCGCGTTCCAGTTTGCCCGAGATTTCCAGCCGCTCCGGATCAGCCCCGGCCTTGCGAAAGTTGCGTGCCGCTGCCGCATCGACCAGATGGATTTTTCGGCATTCCGCCAAGGAATTGCGGATCAGGCCGGGATACCAGCCGTCGCGGTCGGCCATCAGATGCGGCTGACGCGCCTCGACCATGATGACCGGCACCCGGCGCTGATGGGCTTCGTGCAGCAGAGCCGGACGCAACTCTCCTGTGGCGGTGACCACCAGATCGGGCGACCAGAAGTTCAGAAACTCTCGGATGTCGGCGGGATAATCGGGGGGAACCGGTTGCACCACCAGACCATGCAATGGCCCAAGGTCGGGACAGGTCAACAGCACGGCCACACCGTCATCTTCCACCAGACGCCGACCCAGTTCGGCCATGCCGGACCGGCTTTCGGGACTGGGGGCATGCAGCCAGACCAGCCGCCCCGCAGGACGCGAGGGGCGGTCGGCAGGCAACAGCGCCACCCGGCGCGCCGCCATATTGTACAGGGTCAGACCGACCGAAAAGGCCATTCCGCGGCGTCGTCAGCTTTTCGGATCAGCGGTTTCGCTGCTGCCATCGTCGCGCAGACGGTCCAGCCCGGCGATGAAATACCGCATATGGGCATTGTCCACGGTGCGTTGCGCCTCGGCCTTCCAAGCCCGGTGGGCCGAGGCATAATCGGGGAAAATCCCCACGACATGCAGGTTGGCCGGGTCTTTGAACACCGACTTCTGCGGCGACACCAGTTCGCCGCCAAAGACGAGGTGAAGTTTGCTCATGCGGGTCTCCTGACCTTTGGGGAATGCGGTTTAGGGCGGCTACAAAACATAACGCGACAGATCCGCCGACCGGGCCAGCGTGCCGACATTGGCCTCGACAAAGGCGGCATCGACAACCACGGCTTCACCCGATCTGTCGGGGGCGGTAAAGGACAAATCTTCAAACACACGCTCCATCACGGTGTAAAGCCGCCGCGCGCCAATATTTTCAACCGCGCGGTTCACTTCGGCAGCGATGCGCGCAAGGGCGGCAATGCCATCGGGGGTGAAACTGACGCTGACCTTTTCGGTGGCCATCAGCCCGGCATATTGCCGGGTCAGGGCGTTTTCGGTTTCGGTCAGGATGCGGACAAAGTCGCCTTCGGTCAGCGGTTGCAGTTCCACCCGGATTGGCAGGCGGCCCTGAAGTTCGGGCAAAAGATCTGACGGTTTGGCAATGTGAAACGCACCCGAGGCGATGAACAGGATATGGTCGGTTTTGACCGGTCCGTATTTGGTGGACACGGTCGTGCCTTCGATCAGGGGCAGCAGATCGCGCTGCACGCCTTCGCGCGACACATCGGCACCGCGCGCATCGGCGCGGGCGCAGATCTTGTCGATCTCGTCCAGAAAGACGATGCCATTTTCCTGCACGGCTTCAAGTGCGGCAAGTTTGACCGCCTCGTCGTCCAACAGCTTGTCCGCCTCTTGGCCGATCAGCATGTCATAGCTGGCGGCCACGGTGACGCGCTTGCGGCTGGACCGGCCACCAAAGGATTTGAACAGATCCTGAAGGCCCTGCATCTGGGTTTCCATGCCGGGCATGGCACCGAACATCGGGGGCGGGCTGGCGTCCTGCACATCAATCTCGATGACGGTATCATCCAGCTCACCGCGTTTCAGCTTGGCGCGAAACATCTCCCGCGTCTGTTCGCGGGCGTCACGGCCGGCCAGCGCCTCGACCACGCGCTCTTCGGCGGCCTTTTGGGCGCTTGCGCGTACCTCGTCACGCATCCGGGCGCGGGTGTCGGATATCGCGGTATCGACCAGATCGCGGATGATGCTGTCCACATCGCGGCCGACATAGCCGACTTCGGTGAATTTCGTCGCCTCGACCTTCAGAAAGGGGGCGCGGGCCAGTTTGGCCAGTCGGCGGGCAATTTCGGTTTTGCCGACGCCGGTGGGGCCGATCATCAGGATGTTCTTTGGATAAACCTCGTCCCGCAGATCATCGGGCAGATGCTTGCGCCGCCAGCGGCTGCGCAGGGCGACGGCCACGGCGCGTTTGGCATCCCGCTGGCCGATGATGAAACGGTCAAGTTCCGATACGATGTCGCGGGGGGTCAGATCGGTCATGGGCTTCCTGTCAACTGTCAGGCGATCAGATAAACAGCCTGCCCCGAAACGCAAGAGGATCACACGTTTTGTCGGGGGATCACCCTTGTGCGAGGGGGGGTATCGCGAGGCTGTCGCGCCTTCTACGGTCAGATCCAGCAACAAGGGAGGTGATGATGCAGGGACGCGGATTGATTTTAACGATGGCTTTGGCGCTGACGGGCTTTGCCGCCGGGGCGCAAGAGGTAGTGAAATCCGGGCAGTTTTCCGGCGACAGCGGCCATGACACCAGCGGTCTGGTGCAGATCGTCGCGGCGGATGGCGGCTATGTGCTGCGGCTGGGGACCGATTTTCTGCACGACGGCACCGCCCCGGATGCGACCGTAGGCTTTGGCATGGACGGCTATGCCGAGGCGTTCAATCTGGGCCGCCTGCCGAAAAATGACGGGCCGCAGGAATTTGTCCTGCCCGCAGGCTTTGATCCGGCGCTGATCAACGAGGTCTATATCTGGTGCAAGCAGTTCAGCGTTAGCCTTGGATCGGCCGAGGTCAACTAGAGGCGATCACCTCAACCGTCAGGTTTCCATTGGTAAAGACGCAGATATCGGCGGCGATGGCCATGGCGCGGCGGGCCACGGTTTCGGCGTCCAGATCGGTCGCCATCAACCCGCGTGCCGCAGCCAGCGCGAAATTGCCACCGGACCCGATGGCGGCCACGTCATGTTCAGGCTCCAGCACGTCACCGGCGCCGGTCAGAACGAACAGGTGATTGCCGTCGGTGACAATCAACATCGCCTCCAGATTGCGCAGGTACTTGTCCATGCGCCAGTC
>JANNBI010000387.1:0-10339 GCA_031385345.1 Paracoccaceae bacterium
GGTCAAGGACTTGTGCGCGACCAAGGGTCTGCGCACCACCTGGGGTTCTCCCTTGTTTGCCGGTTTCATTCCCGAAAAAGACGACCTGCTGGCGGCCCGGATGCGCGGGGCCGGGGCGATTTTCATCGGCAAGACCAACACGCCGGAATGGGGCCACGGCAGCCATTCCTTCAACCCGGTCTTTGGCGTCACCCGCAATCCCTATGATCTGACGCGCACGGCGGGCGGATCGTCCGGCGGGGCGGCGGCGGCGCTGGCGGCGCGAATGCTGCCGGTGGCCGATGGGTCCGACATGATGGGATCCTTGCGCAACCCGGCGGCGTTTTGCAACGTCTACGGGTTCCGGCCGACCTGGGGTCTGGTGCCGTCCGATGCCGAGGGCGACACCCATCTGGCCACCCTTGCCACCGAAGGCCCGATGGCGCGCTGCGTCGAGGATCTGGCCCGGATGCTGGCCGTTCAGGCCGGCGAAAACCCCGAAGCGCCCTTTGGTCGCCCGGTGCCGGACTTTTCCGCCGCGCTAGATGGGGCCAGCCTGACCGGCAAGCGCATCGCCTGGCTGGGCGATTGGGGCGGCGCCTATGCGATGGAACCCGGCATTCTGGATCTGTGCGAAGCCGCCCTTCGCCAGATGCAGGACATGGGCGCGGTGGTGGAGCAGGTCCCCCCACCCTTCCCCGCTGAACATCTGTGGCAAAGCTGGACCACCCTGCGCGCCATGTTGAATGCCGGTGGGTTCAAGCATCTGTATGACGATCCGGCGCGGCGCGCCCAGATCAAGCCGGAAACGATCTGGGAAATCGAACAGGGCCGCGCGCTCAGTGCACAGGCGGTTTATGACGCCTCGGTCATCCGGTCGGCCTATTATGCGCGGATGGCGCGGCTTTTTGACCGGTTCGATGCCGTGGTCCTGCCGACGGCGCAGGTCTGGCCCTTTCCGGCCGATTGGCGCTGGCCGCAGGCGATCAACGGGACCACGATGGACAGTTATCACCGCTGGATGGAGGCGGTCATTCCGATCAGCCTGATCGGTCTGCCGGCGTTGTCGGTGCCGATCGGATTTGGCGCGAACGGTCTGCCGATGGGGATGCAGATTGCCGGGCGGGTCGGCGCGGACGCTGCCATTCTGGCGATGGGACAGGCCTGGCATCTGGCCACGGACTGGCCCGCGCGCCAGCCTCCTGTGCTTGCCTGATCCGCAACCGCGCCCTATGCCTGTGGCCATGATCCTGTACCAGATCCTGATGGCGTTGGCCCTGCCGTTTATCCTGGCGCAGGCCCTTTGGCGCGGCGGCCCTGCGGCCCTGCGGGACCGGCTTGGGGTCGGCCCGGTCTTACCGCCGGGGCCTTGCCTGTGGCTGCACGGCGCGTCGGTCGGAGAGGTCACCTCGGCCCGTTGGGTGATCGAGACTTTGCGGGCGGCGCGGCCCGATGTGCAGATTCTGGTGACCACGAACAGCCTGACCGGACGCGATCTGGTGACGGGATGGGGTTTGGTTGGCGTGCGCGCGGCGCTGGCCCCGGTGGACGGCGCGGGGGCGGCGGGGCGTTTGCTGGACCGCATCACCCCACAGGCGCTGGTGATCGTCGAGAACGAGTTGTGGCCCGTGCGCATAGCCGCCGCCCATCGGCGCGGTGTGCAGGTGCTGGTGATCGGGGCGCGGCTGTCAGAACGGTCCGCCGCCCGCTGGCGGTATCTGCCCGGGCTGATCGGCCCGCTGCTGGCACGCATTGACTGGCTGTCGCCGCAAGACGATGCCAGTGCGCAACGTCTGATCGCCCTTGGCTTGCCGCGCTTTGCCCTTGGTCCGATGGTCACGCTGAAGGCCCTGACGCAGCCACAGACCCTGCCCACCCCTTTTGCCGCCCCTGCCCCGCGTGCGGCGACGCTTCTGGCCGCCTCTACTCATCCGGGCGAAGAGGCTGGGATCCTGAACGCCTTTGCCGCCGCGCGCGCGCAGGGCGGTCCGCAATTCCTGATCCTTGCCCCGCGCCATCCCACGCGCGGCGACGAGGTGGCGGCGCTGATCACCGCGGCCGGACTGGGATTTGCCCGCCGCTCAAAAGGGCAGAAGCCCATGGCCGATACGCCGGTGTTTCTGGCCGATACGCTGGGCGAGATGGCGCTGTGGTATCAGATGGCGGGCATCTGCCTGATCGGCGGCAGCTTTGCGGACGTGGGCGGTCACACCCCGTTTGAACCCGCCGCCTTTGATTGTGCGCTGATCCATGGACCCTCGGTCCATAACTTTGCCCCGCAATTCGCGGCGCTGGACCGGGCTGGGGGGACGGTCGCGATGCGCCAGATCGCGGATCTGACCGGCACCCTTCCGGGGTTGGACACGGCGCGGCAGATTCATCTGGCGGCTGCGGCCCGCGCCGGGCTTGCCGCCTTTGCCACCGGGGCCCAAGCGATCCCCAACCGGCTGCTGAAATGCCTGCCGGGCGCATGATCGTTCGGTTTGCGGCACCCTGTGGCCACCAAAGTGCCGCAAACTTGCGTCAAACTGCCGTAATACTTGGTCACTTCTGCGTCAAACTTGGTAATTCCTTGAAAATTGTGGCATATATTTCTGATACGAGGTCGGCCCAATCGACCCGACGCATAAGGCAAAGCAGATGTTTCTTACCAGTTCCTTGACCGCCGCCGCTGCGGCCGACCCCGATCATTGCGGGGATCCTTGCACGATTCAATTCGGGGCTTTGTGCTGGCGGATGCATCGGGGCCGGGTCGAGGTGTTGTTAATCACCAGCCGCGACACCGGACGTTGGGTGATCCCGAAGGGCTGGGCGATAGACGGGCTGTCGCCGTCGCTGTCCGCCGCACGCGAGGCCTGGGAAGAGGCCGGGGTTGAAGGCGAGGTCAGCGAGACCGGCCTGGGACAGTTCCGCTATGACAAGGTGGTGCGCGCGGCGCAGGCCATTCCTTGCGAGGTGCAGGTGTTCGGACTGCGCGTGGCGCGACTGGCCGAACGCTTTCCCGAGCGTAAGCAGCGCCGCCGCAAGTGGTTCAACGCCGCAACCGCCGCCCGCAAGGTGAACGAGCCGCAATTGCGCGCGCTTTTGGCAGCCTTGCCGCAGGGGCTGTTCGGCGCGGTCGCCGGAATGGCCCTTGTTCAGGACTAAGCGCGCCGCCATATTGTCCTGACAGGCCAAAGGTTGCACCGCCCGATGATCCGCTACACCCTTAAATGTGATCAAGACCATGGCTTTGACAGCTGGTTCGCCAATGCCGAAGCCTTCGGCAGCCTGCTGGGGGCCGGGCAACTGGCCTGCCCGATCTGCGGGTCGGTCAAGGTGGACAAGGGGTTGATGGCCCCCTCGGTGCGCCCGGCGCGCAAGGCCGCCACGTCCCCGATGGCCGGAACCCTAAGCCAGCCGCAGACCGAAGTTGAAACCGCCATGGCCGCAATGCGTCAGCATGTGGAGGCGAATTCGGATTACGTCGGGGTGAATTTCGTCGCCGAGGCCCGCCGGATGCATTCGGGTGAGGCGCCGGAACGATCCATCTATGGCGAGGCGCGGTTTGCCGACGCCAAAGCCTTGATCGAAGAAGGGGTGCAAATCGCGCCCCTGCCCTTCATGCCACCGCGCAAGGTCAATTGACGCGCTGCGGCGGGCCTTGAACAGGAAAGAAGTGGCGGCGCTGCCCCAAGCGGCGCGATTGTTCCAACTGCATCGCTTTCCCCGGGAATATTTGAACCAAGCGGCAATTCTGTGCCAGAATTGGTCGCCTGTTGACGGCGCTTCCTGAGGGCCGAGGCGGTCTGCGGACGGGCTGCGCCTTACGACTTTAGGTCATCAGCGCGCGCGCGAGCTGGTTTTGCCGTTCGATCACGCGGGGCAGGTCCAGCGTGACGATCTGCCCGTCACAGACCACCGCGCGGCCTTCGACATAAAGATCGCGCACGCGGGTCGGGCCGCACAGCAGCAGGGCCGCGACCGGATCCCAGGATCCGGCGGATTCAATCCCCGAAACATCCCAGATCGCCAGATCGGCGCGTTTTCCCGGCGTCAGGCTGCCGCAATCATCGCGGCCCAGCACCTGCGCGCCGCCAAGGGTGGCAATCTCCAGCGCCTCGCGCGCGGACATCGCATCGGCACCGCGCGCAACGCGTTGCAGCAGCATGGCTTGCCGCGCCTCGGCCACGAGGTTGCCCGCGTCATTGCTGGCCGATCCATCCACCCCCAGACCAACCCGGACCCCGGCATCGCGCATCGCCCGCAGCGGTGAGATCCCCGACCCAAGCCGGCAGTTGGAGCAGGGGCAATGCGCCACACCGGTCCGGCTGTGGGCGAAAAGCGCAATCTCGGCGGCGTCAAGTTTCACGCAATGGGCATGCCAGACATCGGGACCGGTCCAGCCCAGATCTTCGGCATATCGCCCCGGACGGCAGCCGAATTTCGCCAGCGAATAGGCGATATCCTCGTCATTTTCGGCCAGATGGGTGTGCAGCATCACGCCCTTGTCGCGGGCCAGAAGGGCCGTGTCGCGCATCAGATCTCGGCTGACGGAAAACGGCGAACAGGGCGCCAGAGCGACCCGCAGCATGGAGCCTTCGCGCGCATCGTGGTGAGCATCCACCACGCGGATCATATCCGCCAGAATGGCCGCCTCGGGCTCGACAAGGGCGTCGGGGGGCAGGCCACCGGCGGATTCGCCAATGCTCATCGCGCCGCGGGTCGGATGAAAGCGCAGGCCCACTTCGGCGGCGGCGGCGATGGTGTCATCCAGCCGCGCACCATTGGGATAGAGATACAAATGGTCCGAGGTCATGCTGCATCCCGACAGCGCCAGTTCCGCCAGCCCGATCTGCGCCGAGGTGAACATCTCTTGCGGGCCAAAGCGCGCCCAGATCGGGTACAGCGTTTTCAGCCAGCCAAACAGCAGCGCATCCTGCCCACCCGGCACCGCGCGGGTCAGACTTTGGTAGAGATGGTGATGGGTGTTCACCAGTCCGGGCGTCACAACGCAGCCCCGCGCCGGCACAATCTTGGCCCCGGGGGCGCGCAGACCCACCCCCACCGCAGCAATCACGCCCCCCCGGATCAACACATCCGCGCCGTGCAATTCGGCACGGCTGGCGTTCATCGTGACCACCGCATCGGCGTTCTGAATCAGGATTTCCGACATGCATTTTCCCTTACGTAATCCACCCCTTCGGTGGATAGGGAGTGCCGGGGCGACAGAAGGGGCAAGGACTCGGGGTGCCGGCGCGTGGAGTATATCGCGCGGACGGGGCGGAATTAAGCGAAAAAAATCCGAATTGGGCTTTGTTGGTCAGTCGTTCAACAACGCGAGGGCCGCAGCATGGATTTGCGCATTGGCCGCGGCCAATACCTGACCGCCGTCATGCACCAAACCGCCTTGCCAATTGGTCACAATGCCGCCCGCCGCCGTAATCACCGCAATTGGCGCCTGCACATCATAGGCCTGCAATCCCGCTTCGATCACCAGATCAATCTGACCGGCTGCAATCAGCGCATAGGCATAGCAATCGGTGCCATAACGGGTCAGCCGGACCTTTGGGGCCACGCGGCGGAAGGCTGCAGCCTCGTCAGGGGTGCCAACCTCGGGGAAGGTGGTGAACAAGATCGCCTCGGACAGCGGGCGGGCGGGGCGGCACCGCAGCGCCTTTTGCCCCATCGGGCCGTTGACCAAGGCCCGGCCAAAGCCGCCTTCAAAGCGTTCCTGAATATAGGGCTGGTCGATGATGCCAAAAAGCGGTCCGGTGGCGTCACGGACCGAGATCAACACCCCCCAGGTCGGCGTGCCCGACAGGTATCCGCGCGTGCCGTCGATCGGGTCCAGCACCCAGGTCAGACCCGTGGTGCCGGGGGTCGCGCCAAATTCTTCGCCTAAAATGCCATCATTCGGGCGGCGCTCGGCCAGAATGGCGCGCATCCGCTGTTCGGACAGCCGATCTGCCACCGTTACCGGGTCGAACCGCAGCGCCTCTTTGGTATCGGCCACCAGATCGTCCGCGCGGAAATGCTGCAAAGTCGCCACCCGTGCCGCATCGGCCAAGGCATGGGCGACGGCCACAATCTCGGCCTGTTCGGCGGGGGAAACACTGGTTGGCGCGAAACTGGTCATCGTGAGGTCACCCCGAGCGCGGACCAAAAAGAAACCGCCCCCTCGCGCTAATGGCTTGGGGGCGGCGGGTCAAGTGGTGACCATTGTCAGGGTCGGGCGTCTGAGGTTCAGGCGGCGTCCGAAAGGACGCGCGCCAGGTCGAACAGACGACGACGTTGAGCTTCGGGGATCGCATAATAGGATCTTACCAGCTCAAGTGCTTCTTTGTCCGCCATAAGATCGGTGCCAGCCACTTGCGGCGTCGCACCATTTTCTTGCAAGCCTTCAAAGAAAAAGGCGATGTTTACGCCCAAGGTTTCTGAAATATCCCACAACCTAGAGGCAGAAACCCGGTTCATTCCGGTTTCATACTTCTGGATCTGTTGGAACTTAATGCCTACTTTGTCTGCCAATTGTTGTTGGGTCATGCCCACCATCCAACGACGGTGACGGATCCGTTTACCTACATGCGCGTCTACTGGGTGTTTCATTACGATCTCCATTTCCGTACCTGGACCTTACCCTATGTACCTAAAAAAATCATGCCATTTCTTGAATTCCGGGTCTGATAAACAAAGTTTCGCGACCCTCGCACCGAACCTGTCCTTTTGGATAGGTTCAATTGCACAAACGGCCAAGAACGCGGTTTCGCTGTTTCCAAAACCGCGCAAGAGGTCGCTCTGCCCAAAATTCGCGCGGAACGTGTGTGTCATTTTGCGAAGCATTATGCGAAATTTTGCGCGAGAAATTCGCATAATGCAATACAGCTTTAGCCATATATCGCGATCTGCCGACACAACCGCAGTAACACTCTTAGAAACCGAATCACCTGAAAGCGCCCAAGTATGAAATTCTGGATCCTGCCCCCCGACGCCGCCCTGCCCCAGTTGCGCGATGGTCCCGCCCCGGACCCGGCACCCGGTCAGGTTCTGATCCGGGTGGCGGCCTGCGGTCTGAACTTTGCCGATCTTTTGATGCTGGACGGCAGCTATCAGGACACGCCGCCGCGCCCCTTTGTGCCGGGGATGGAGGTGTCAGGTCACATCGCGGGGTTTGGCCCTGGGGTGACCCCTGACAGCAGCGGTCTGGCGCTGGGACAGGCGGTGGCGGGGTTTGGCGGGCATGGCGGTTTGGCCGAGATGATCTGCCTGCCCGTGGACCGGGTTCTGCCCCTGCCGCCCAGTCTGACCATGCCGCAGGCGGCGGGGTTTCAAGTGGCATATGGCACCTCGCATCTGGCGCTGACCCAGCGCGCCACTTTGCAAAAGGGCGAGACTTTGGTGGTCACCGGCGCGTCGGGCGGTGTCGGTCTGACAGCCGTGGAGTTGGGCAAGCGTATGGGGGCGCGGGTGGTTGCGCTGGCGCGGGGGGCGGACAAGCAGGCGGTAGCGCGGCAGGCCGGGGCGGATGAGACGCTGGACAGCGACACGCCCGATCTGCGCGGCGCGCTGCGGGCCCTTGGTGGGGCCGATGTGATTTATGACACGGTGGGGGGCGATCTGTTCAATCCCTGCCTGCGCAGCCTGCGCCCCTTGGGCAGCTACCTTGCCATCGGCTTCGCCTCGGGGAAGGTGCCGCAGATCCCGGCCAATCTGCTGCTGGTCAAGAATATCTCGGTCATCGGGTTGTATTGGGGCGGTTATCTGACCTTCCGCCCCGACCTTCTGCACCACAGCCTGACCGACCTTCTGGCCCTGCATGACCAAAAGCCGCTGAACCTGCATATCAGCCATCAGCTGCCCTTTACCGAGCTGCATCAGGGACTGGAGTTGTTGCGCACCCGTCAGGCCACGGGAAAGGTCGTCCTGACACTGGCAGGTTAACGCCTAGGCCGCCGCGATGGAGAGGCCCCGCGCGCGCTGCCCGGCGAAGCTTTGGCGCAACATTTCAGCAAGGGCGCGGTGCGCCGGACCGGCGGTTTCCGCCAGATATAGCCCGACCTTCATCCGCAACAGATCGGGCAGCGCGCCGCCGTGGTTGATCCGCTCCACATGGCGCGGCTCGGACCCGGCCAGCACGGTATGCACCGCCAGATCGGCGCTGACCGTCGCCTCCACAGCGCGGGTGTTCTGGCTGACCACCGCCATTTCCCACGGAATCTCTGCCTGATCCAGCGCCGCCTGCACACTTTGGCGAAAGATGCAGGCCTGTTCATGGGCCAAGGGCAGGGGCCGCTGCTTCCACGCCTGCCCGTCCGGCGCACCGATCCACACCAACGGCAATTCGGCCAGCAATTCGCCCCCGGCGTCCAGTTCGGCCTCGGTCGTCAGCATCAGGTCGATTTCGCCGCGCGAAAACTGGTCTTGCAGGATCCGCGTGAACGAGGATTGCAGGATCAGCCGCATTTTCGGGAAGTCGCGGGCGAAACGCTGCATCACCTGCGGGATCAGCGGATAGACGATGTCTTGTGGCACGCCCAGAACGATGTCGCCTTCGTGGGCGGAATGGGTCAGGCGGCCAAAAATCTCATCATTCAGGTTCACCATCTTGCGCGCATAGGTCAAAAGCTGCTCGCCCGCTTCGGTCAGGGCGACCCGGCGGGCGGAACGGTCCAGCACCTGCGTGCCCAACATATCCTCCAGCCGCTTGATCTGCATCGACACTGCCGACTGCGTCAGGTTCAGGAATCCCGCCGCCCGCGTGACGCCGCCCGCATCGGCAATCGCCACAAAGGACCGCAGCGCCGTCAGGTCGAGGTTCCGGATCATATCACAGTTCCTTATGTCAGGGGTCATCAACATTCATTTTCACTATGGAACAATCCGACTTATAACATCAACAGAAATGATGGGCAGCCGCCCGACATGCCAAAGTTTGATAGGAACATCCAATGGCCCCCCACGCGATCGCCCTTTCCCGCCCCGCCCGCGCCACCCCCCTGCCCCTGCGGCTGTGGATGGCCCTGTCGCGCAACCGCAACGCCTTGGCCAAGCTGGACAGTCGCCTGCTGGCCGATATCGGCATCACCCCGGACATGGCCCGCAGCGAATGCGCGCGGCCCTTCTGGGATGTCCCGGCGCATTGGCGGGGCTAAAACCCGTATCCGAGGGGCCATTTGCGTGGGATTTTGCAGGATCAACGCTTGAAATGCCCGCCAGCCATGCCAATATTGCAGGCATAGGGCGCAAAAGGCATCTGCTCCGCGCGCCTGCGGACCCCATCGGAGGCTGGAATGGCACAATTCGACACCATCAATACAGTGGGCGTAGGGGCCCGCTCTGCGGAAATCGACGCCGGGCTTCGCGCCCACATGAACAAGGTGTACGGGCTGATGTCCGTGGCCATGGTCATCACTGGTGGCGTGGCTTGGGCCGTCGGCACGAATGAGGCGATGTTGAACGCGATCTATGGCACACCGCTGAAATGGGTCGTGATGTTCCTGCCGCTGGTCATGGTCTTTGCCTTTGGCGCGATGATCAACCGCCTGTCGGTCGCGGCCGCGCAGTTGTTCTTCTATGTCTATGCGGCGGCTGTCGGCCTGTCGCTGGCCTTTATCTTTGCCGTGTTTACCGGCACCTCGATCGCCACGACCTTCCTGGTCACCGCCATCGCCTTTGCCGGCCTGTCGCTGTATGGCTATACCACCAAGCGTGACTTGTCTGGCTTTGGCACCTTCCTCGTCATGGGTCTGATCGGTCTGATCGTGGCTTCGGTCGTGAACATCTTCCTTGCCTCGTCGGCGCTGGCCTTTGCGATCTCGGTCATCGGCGTGCTGATCTTCGCGGGTCTGACAGCCTTTGATACCCAGACGATCAAGAACACCTACCTTGCCCATGCCCATGCCGGGGACGAGCAGTGGTTGGGCAAAGCCGCCATCATGGGCGCGCTAAGCCTGTATCTTGATTTCATCAACATGTTCATGTTCCTGCTTCAATTCTTGGGCAACCGCGAATAGCCAGCACGGATCACGACACGACAAGGCCGGGGGAAACCCCGGCCTTTTGCTTTGGTTCACCGGCTGCAGTGCGCCCGGTTCAAAACATCCAGAACCGAAAAAATGCTTGGGAACCACTGCGCGACCGGGATTAGGAAAGCAGGAACTTTCTGCGCCCTTGCCGGGTTGTCGATCCACAGGAGGACCAAGCCATGACAAAACTTACCCGTGCCAAAGAAGCGAGCGACACGACCTTCACCGTTCAGGCCGAGGCGCAGAAGCATAAAATGGATGCGGCGGCCACCAAGCACGCCAACAAGATCCCCGGCAACACCGAGCCGAACGCCGGTGGCAAAAACCGCGAAGCGGGGGATCGCAAAGCCCGGCAA